>NZ_JAMOKH010000015.1:0-130399 GCF_023656585.1 Bacteroides sp. B1-V-101
TCGTTTTCGGGTATATAGGAAGAAAAAGACTCCCTTACGATTGCGGATGTTTGTTACAGATACAATATGGGGTGTATCGGATATTTGTAAACTCCGAATATTGTCGTATATTTACATCCGTGATTTTATGTTAAACTAATCTAATTTTACTATGATTAAAAAGAGATTATCTAAAGTGCTCTCCATTTCCCTGTTTTACTTAACGTGGTTGGCGGGGGGGGTAACCATCTGTCCTTCAATTAGTTATGCCAACACAAGTGAGGCGTTGGTTGTTCAGCAAACACGTACGGTGAAAGGGCTTGTGAGTGATGAGCTCGGTCCGGTCGCCGGTGCAACGGTTATTGTAAAAGGTACGCAGAACGGAGTTATCACCAATGTGAACGGGGAATTTACGCTTTCGGGTGTTAAGGTGGGCGATGTCATCGAAGTGTCATACATCGGTTATGCCACTCTTAGCGTGAAATACAATGGCGAACAACGCTTGAGTTTGCAACTGAAAGAAGATTCGCAACAACTGGGTGAAGTGGTGGTGACTGCTTTGGGATTGCCCAAACAGGCTAAATCAGTGGGATATGCGACATCCCGTGTATCCACGGCTGAGATTGAACGAGCCAATGCATTGAACCCGGTAAATGCGTTGCAAGGTAAAGTGGCCGGCGTACAAATCAATGCGGGAGGTGCATCCGGTATCACTTCTTCTTCCTCCATTACTATTCGTGGAGCTAAATCTGTTGATAAGAATAATTCGCCGATATTTGTTGTCGATGGCATGATTATTCAAGAAGCTATGACGGGTAATCTGGCCGGTACGGACTGGGGTTCTCAGCTTAAGAACTTGAATCCTGCCGATTATGAAAGCGTCACTGTATTAAAAGGAGCGGCTGCAACTGCGCTATTTGGTTCACGTGGTGCCAACGGTGCCATCATGATTGTATCAAAAGGCGGTAAATTCGGAAAGAAAGGTTTGGGAATAGAGGTGAACCAAACGGTTGAAACGACGGATGTTTATAAATCTCCGGTGGACATGCAGAATGTGTTCGGAGCCGGTGTTGTTTACAACGGTTATCAAGGCGACTTGGGGCCTGACGGTACTCTGTTGAAAACGTCAAACAGTTGGGGCCCCAGAATGGACGGCCGGATGATTAACCAATATTTACCGAATGGAGAATCCACTCCTTTTGTCCCCCATGAAGATAACTGGAAAGAGTTTTACCAAACCGGTGTGAACAGTACCACCAATGTGGCTGTCAATGGAGGTAACGAGAAATCGTCTTTCCGTCTCTCTTACGGATATACCGGCAATAAGGGTGTATTCAAAAACAATGACTTCTCCCGTCACAACATCGCTTTCAGAGGTAATACTGAATTGAACAAAGTATTCTCCATAGAATTAGGTGTGAAATATGCTTTTTCTTCCGCCAAGAACGGTGCCAGCCAAGGTGGTTGGGATTGGGGGAACAACGTGGGTATGATGACCTCGTACAACTTGCCTCGCAATTATGATGTAGGCGCCCACTACCAACAATATCGGGATCCTGAGACCAAAGCTGTTGTTAATGCTACGTTCGGGGCGTTGAGCAGTTATTTCCATACCCGGGATACCCAATTGCAGCAACGCAACGAAAACTCCTTATTGAGCGACATTATTCTTCGCGCCAAAATAACACCGTGGCTGACGAGCAGCATCAAGGCCAACTATAATTATTATGCCATCAGTTCTGAAAAGCGTTGGTGCGGTACAGGCGCGAATTACGGTCCTTCCGGTTCGGGAGGCTACGGACGTGGCGGAAGCACGGAGGGCAATTATAACTTTATGGGAATGCTTCAGTTTACAGAACAGCCATTCAAAGTGGGCAATGAAGATTTTACGTTTAGCGCCATTGCAGCGGCCGAACTTTACGGTAATACGGAAAAACATTCGTGGAAAAAAGAGACCAATGGCGGGCTGGTGGTTCCGGGTGTTTTCGCGTTCTCCAATTCCAAAAACAAGATTGAACCGGAATTCGATTATACTCCACGTAATCAGCAGACATTCGGTATATACGGAATCGTCAACTTAAGCTGGCGCGACCAGGTATTCTTGGAATTGACGGCACGCAATGACTGGTTGTCCACTTTGACTTATCCTGTTTACATGACAAGCGGAAGAAACAACTTTTCCGTTTTCTATCCTTCAATCAACGGCTCGTGGGTATTCACAGACACGTTCAGGAAGAAGATGCCCGAGTGGTTCTCTTTCGGTAAGATACGTGCTTCTCTTGCGCGTGTAGGTATGGGAACGAAAGCCTATGCCACCAGTGATGGCTATGGCATCTTTAAACAAAAAAACATTTATCTGCCCGACCGTAGCGGTTCGGTATTGGCTGCAACCCCGAATCTGGGAACTACATACAACGAAGATCTTAAACCGGAAATTCAGCAGTCTATTGAACTTGGCTTCGATGTCCGCTTTTTTAACGAACGGTTGAACATTGACTTCGCTTATTATAAAACGAATACATTCAACCAGATCATGAAGGTAGGTTCCGTAACGGAATCGGGAGCAAACTCCAAGTTGATCAATGCCGGTAATATCCAGAATCAGGGTATAGAGTTGCAGGTTGAAGGCACTCCCATTCGTACGAAAGATTGGCGTTGGAGCCTTGGCGGTAACTTGACGGTGAACCGTGGTAAGGTAATAGAGTTGGACAACGAAGTGAAAGAGTGGCAGTTGATGGGTGGTTATGATGCTGCACCCGAAATTTGGGCCTACGAAGGAGGAGAATTCGGTGTATTGACTTCCTACAAGAATAGTTCTTACATGTCTCCGATTGTTACATGGCAAGGTGAGAAAGGTGACCCGCGCAATGGCAAGATGGTTATCCAGTATGAAAGGGAATACGCTTCTCCGCATTCCGTATCCATGTATTCGCCGGTGACTTACTACCAACGTAATGAGAAAGGTGATCGCGACCGTCACATTTTGGGTAAAGTGGAACCTGATTTTACATTGAGCTTGAATACGTCTTTGTCTTATAAGAATTTCGACTTATATATTCAGGGCGACGGACGCTTTGGCGGAAATTACTTCTCCAATATGTGGAAATATGCTTCCCCGACAGGCTCTTTGAAATCCTCTTTGGAAGGACGTGCCCAAGAATATGGCGGTATAAAGCGTATAAATTATAAAGGCGAAACGGCGTATGACGGCCTTATGCTGGATGCCGTATTTGCCGAAGGAGCCAAAGCTCCGGTGCAGAATCCGGACGGAACGGCCGGTGAATTGGTCGATGTGGGTGGTATGACCTATAAAGAAGCCATTGAAAAGAAGAACATTCGTCCGGTCATGACAGGAGCCTGGTACGCTTGGAATTACGGTTGGGGTATGGCTGCCATGCCGGGTTCCATTCAGGATAACACCTGGTTCTGCCTGCGTGAAATCACTTTAGGCTATCGTTTGCCTGAGAAGATATGTAAGAAGTTTGGAGCCAATTACCTGCGTCTCGGTTTCACAGCCCGCAACATTTGTTATATCATCAACAAATTGACTGATGGTTTGAACCCGGCCTCCATATCAAACAATAACCCGTTGCAACCTATGGATATTGGTGGTGTTCCATTCTATCGTACCTATGCCGTTAATTTAACCGTAAGATTCTAAAACATCTATATTGAAAGATATGAAAACATTTAAATATTTATTTGCAGGAGTTTGTTCCGTGTTCATGCTTATAAGCTGTTTGGGCGAATATCAGGACTTGAACACCGATCCGGAACAATTGAGCGCAACAGATCCGCGTAGCGAGTTTACCGGTGCTACCCAAAACTTCAATAATTGCAGTCGCAATCACCTTACCGGTAAATATCACGGAACCATGATTTATATGCAATATCTGGTTGCGGCGGGAGGCGCTTCCAGCGGTTCGTATGTTTCGGTGTCGAAACCCAATGAGCATCCCGAACCGTACAGCCCGTCCTATGGCTTTTATTACAGTGCCAATAATGACGGTTTTGGTGGATTCGGTTTGAGACTGACCAACATTATAACTTCATCCATTCCTCAGAATCAGGAGGCGGAACGCTTCAACGACTTAAAGGCCATTTCGCAGATTTTGCTGAACTACGAACAATGGTTGATACTTGACACTTACGGAGCTGCTCCTATTACGGAAGCTTTCCGCGAACAAGGCGAAGGCATCCGTACGCCTCGTTACGACCTCTATCAGCAAAGTATCGACGGCAGTACTCCGATGTATAAAAAGATAGATGCAGAGGTAAAGGCGGCCATTGAACTGTTGAAAGCTTCGAATGAGAATCAATATGCCATTGGTAACAGCGATTTCTTCTATTTCGGTGATGTTCGGAAATGGATAAAATTCGGTAATACGTTGCGTGTAAAGATGGCTCAACGGCTCGAAAAGGCCGATGTTGTTTTCTACGAAAGTGTCATTTCCGAAGTCTTGTCATCCAGCGACAATATCATTTCCAATCAGGGAGAATCTTGTATCTATTATCATCCGAATGACTATAACAACAATACGGACGATATTCAGGATATTACCAGTCGTTATGTGGCATCGGCCGCATTTGTGAACTATTTGAATGCGTACAATGACCCGCGTCTGCCTGTTTTGGTCCGTCGTAATGGTTTCGGCGATGGCAACAACAATGCTGAGAACGATAAATGGTTTGAGACTTTTAAGAAAGAATATCCTGATTATCTCACTCAATATTCTGCGTTCACTAATCGCTATGTCGGCATGTCGGCCAATCCGGACAGCGCCAATACCACGTTCCATAAGAACGCATATCTGACATTGCCCTATCATAAAGAAGACGGAACAGAAGCCAATCTGGAAATTCGCATGCACTCTCAGGCTGAAAGTCGCTATTTTGTGAAAAACGGTGGCCGTAATGGTAACAGCAATATGCCTGCACGTGCCATTGAAAGTGTGGATTATGAAATAGACCAAGACAAAATCGGCTGTTTCACGCCTATCCTGACTTATCCGGAAACATGTTTTATGCTGGCTGAAATTGCTGTTAAAAAAGGCTTGGGAGTAGCCGGAAAAGATGCAACGACATGGTTTCGAGAAGGTATACGGGCTTCTGTTGAGCAGTATAAAAATTGGGCCGCCAAAATGTATGTTGTTGCTCAAACAGCCGAAACAGCTCCTAACTTTAATCCGATCACTGAAGAAAAGATTGCCGAATATCTGAAACGGCCGGAATTCCAGACTGCCACTTTGGAAAAGATCATTTCGCAACAGTGGATTAATTTATATATGCAACCGGAAGAGATGTGGGCCACTTGGAAACGGACCGGATTACCTAAATTCAAAGACAAACCGATGCCTGAAGAAGGTGTAGCGTTCCTGGAAACGATTCAGGATGCCAAAGCAGATCTTATTATTCCGCGTCGTAACTCGTTGGGAACTCCCAATTCTTTGAATATGGATAATTATCTTTCTGCCGTTGAGGCTTTGAAGAAAGATGCCAAATACGGTTCCGGAACGGAAAAGACAGAAGGCCGCATCTGGTGGGATAAAGAATAACAAACCTACGTCCTAAGTTTACGGACATGGGAAAAAGAAAGGGGCATCGCTGTTTAAGTATAGCGGTGCCTTTTTTCTTATATAATAACTTGAATTCGGTCTATTTTTTATACAATAAGTCTTTTTTTTAATGATCTCAATATTCATAGTTGGCTTCTTAGGCATGAGTTGACAGGCAATAAGTGTGGCTAATTGGATACGAAGTTATCGATACTTCTGTGCCCGGTATGTTCTATGTGACATACATTCTTGAGTTCATCATTGACTGTTTCAATGGCAGATTGCATATTCCGGAGCAACCCCACCCAATCACTAACGGAAAAATATAGCTCATAAAGCTTTACAAAGTCGTTTCCCGGTGTTTCCGTTCATCCGATTTGAGTTCAAAATTGGATGAATATGACTAAAAGAACGATAGATTTTACCTTTTTCCGGAGCATATCCGTTCACGTTTTGCACTTGTCAAGATACCTTTGCGTTCCTAAAACAGTAAAATGCAAAGATATGGCTGGTACACTAATCGATATGAGTAAAATCAAGCAAATGTTCCGGTTCTACCAGATGGGACACTCCAACACTTTTACACTACAATACCATGTTATACAGATAACCTAACATAATGATAAATAAGGTTATCAATCCAAAGAATATCCCTATCAACCGCCAAGTCATTACTTTTTTCAACAGCGTAGCTTCGGGCAATGACAGCCCAACAACTGCCATCATAAAAGCAAGCGCAGTTCCTATGGGGATACCCTTAGCTACAAAAACTTCAATTACCGGTACTATTCCGGCAGCATTGGCATACATTGGAACTGCCAACACTACTGATAAAGGAACTGCAAACCAATTATCCTTAGACATATACTGTTCAAAAAATCCTTCCGGTACATAGCCGTGCATAAATGCACCGATACCGATGCCGATAAGGATATACAGAAGTACACCTTTGACAATGCCCCATGCTTCTTGCATGATAATCGGCAATCGTCTAAAGAACGGAGTATGCTCTTTTTCCCATGTTCCGGAGTCGGAAGTTGAGTTTTGCTGAATTTGTTTTACCCAATCACTCAAATAAGGCTCCAATTTCATCTTGCCCAAAATAAATCCACCTACCATACCTAACAGAATACCGCTAATCACATAAATAGAAGTAATACGCAACCCAAAAGTGCCGATAAACATGGCAACAGCAACCTCATTCACCAAAGGCGAGGTTATCAAATAGGCGAATGTTACCCCCAAAGGAATACCCCCTTTCACAAATCCGATAAACAGCGGTATGGAAGAACAGGAACAGAACGGGGTAATAGCACCAAATAAGGCTGCAAAGAAATATTGCAATCCATATAGTTTACGAGAGGTCAAATAATTGCGCAAACGTTCTATCGGGAAATAAGCATTTATAATTCCCATTATCACGCTGATAAAAAATAATAATATCAAAATCTTTATCGTATCGTAAAAGAAGAAGTTTATAGCTTCTCCTAAAGCTGTTGAAGCATCCAAACCGAAGATGTCATACACCAGCCAATCTGCAAACCTTTGTATCATAATCCTATTATTGTTTGTAATAATACGAACATATTACCTAAAAAATTAGCGGTTACAAGCACATTTAGGCAGTTCTTGTTTTTTTATCTCTGTAATGTAGAACTTGGCAAATTCATTCTTGATTTCATTACGCACTCTTTCAAATTCGTTTCTGATGAAGTCCGTTGTCCCTATTACTTCCGAGGGGTCATCAAAACCAATATGCAACCGTTTCCCTACATTGCCCTCAAAAGCCGGACACGTTTCGTTAGCACTACCGCATACTGTTATCACATAATCCCATGTATCACTTAAATAAGCAGTTACATTGGTAGGAATATGCTTACTTATATCAATGCCAACTTCTGCCATTGTCTTAACAGCCAAAGGATTAACTTTCTCAGCCGGATGCGTACCAGCGGAATACACTTGTATATTCTTATCAAACGATTGCAGGAAACCATGCGCCATTTGGCTGCGACAGCTATTTCCTGTACATAAAATTAAAATTTTCATATTATACCCAAATTTATCAATCCATAATAAATGCCAACCAAAATAAACAGTATAGCTACCATGTTATTAAACCACTTCTGAAAAGTCTGCACACGGTTATAAAACTTTCCTATCCCTGCTACACTGTATGCCAAAATCCAAGCGACAAGCATAACTGGAAGCCCTGTTGCCAATGCAAAAATGACAGGTAGCAAATACCCCTCACTTTCCATAGCTGACATGGGAATAAGCATGCCAAAATAAAATAGACCACTGGTCGGACAAAACGCCATGGCAAACAATATCCCCAACAACAAACTACCCCATGAGCCTTTTAGTTTTTCTGTCTTTTCAGTAGCGGAAAATCCGAACTTAGGTAATTGCAATTTATCTCCGAATAGCATAAACAGCCCTATCAACATCAAAGCAGGAGCAAGCAGCAGTTCCCCCCATTCGCTGATACCTTTTTGTATGGCAAACATATCTGCACCCTTTCGGAGTATTGCGATAAGTATTGCGCCTAATGCAGAATAAGCCAATACACGCCCTAAAGTATATAGAACACCATTTGTAAATATCCGGTTACGGTTATTTATATCCTTACTGATAAATCCAATAGCGGTAATGTTGGTAGCCAATGGGCAAGGACTTACAGCAGTCAACAGACCGAGCAGAAAAGCGGTAATAATAGGTATCTCACTATTATCCAACCATGTTTGCAAGTATTCCATAAAACTGTATTTATTTTAGCAACTGATTGATTTTCTGTTTTAATTCTTTCTTGAAAGCCGATGTATTGTTTCGGGCATTCTGAAAACCAAAGCGTGTCATGTCGTTACGTTCTTCTTTACCGTTCTTCCATTTATTAACATAAAGAGAAGACCAACTTACACGATATTTCTCTGCCAACTTCTCGCCTTCGGGAGTTGAAATATCTACTTCTTTGAAACGTAGTTTACCATTTTTAACCAACTCTGCCAAATCTGCATTGACCACTTCTTTCGTATATTTCTCAATGGCTTTGCAAGTTACACAACGTTGTTTCCCATGAAAATAAAGAACTTCCACATAGGTATCCGCGGCAATCTGAGCCATTCCACAAATAGAAAACAAACAAGCAATGGTAAGGAATAAAAAGCGTTTCATCATAATCTGATTTACTTGGTTAATACATCTTTTACTTCTTTGGCAGAAAGTTTGCCCTTTGCCACAACCTTACCGTCAACAACGAGGGCAGGAAGTGTCATTACATTGTATTCCATAATCTTCATCAAATCTTCTTCTTTGGTTATTACCGCTTCCAAAGCTAATTCTTTTACTACTTGTTCAACCGTTGCATGCAGAGCCTTACAACCTGCACAGCCTGTTCCTAATACTTTAATTTCCATAATTTATAAATTTATTATATTAAACGTAATTCGCAAAACAACGAACATTGATATTAAAAAAAGGGGATTATCAGCAACACTCCCCCGATTTACAGATACATTGCCCGAAAAACTCCTTAAAGAGTTCACGAGCCAATTGCCAATTCTCTCGGTTGATACAGTATTTCACTTTAGGCGTTTCAACCTCTCCTTGTATAAGTCCTGCATCTTTCAACTCTTTCAAGTGCTGTGATACGGTTGCTTTGGCAATGGGAAGTTCTTCGTGAATATCCCCAAAATAACACGTTTTCTGCTTTGCCAAAAAGTGCATAATAGCAATTCGGGCAGGATGTCCCAATGCTTTGGCAAATCTTGCCAACTGTTCCTGCGTAACAGTATAATCTTTCTTTTCTTCCATATCTCGAATATTGTTCGCAAATATACGAACAATATTATAAAAACCAACAACACTTCTATAATTTAACAAATCAAAATTTATATGATTTTATTCTTTTACTAATGGAAAGGAACGGCTTACTGCTACATTTTTTGCACGTGTGGGGAAAATGTGGGGAAAATTCAAGCAAAAGAAAAAGCTAAGTGATTGATTTTTCAATACTTAGCTTTTATCTTCGTACCCAGACCCGGGGTCGAACCGGGATGGAAGTGAATCCACTGGTGTTTGAGACCAGCGCGTCTACCGATTCCGCCATCTGGGCATGCTTGATTTCTCAATTGCGGTGCAAAGATACGACAATATTTTGATTCCACAATAGCTTGAGAAAAAAAAGGAGCAAAAAATAATAAAACATGTCCCAAAGGCTTCTGTATTTAGAGAATAAACCGTACATTAGCAAAAACATTTAAAAATAGAGTCACTATCATGACAAACATGGATAATTATTGCGTGATTATGGGTGGTGGTATCGGTAGCCGCTTCTGGCCGTTTAGCCGCAAAACATTGCCCAAACAATTTCTTGACTTCTTCGGAACCGGTCGTTCACTCCTACAACAGACCTTCGACCGCTTTCAAAAGGTAATCCCAACCGAAAATATTCTTATTGTCACCAATGCAATGTACGCCGATCTGGTGAAGGAACAACTTCCCGAATTGGATGAGAAACAGATTTTATTGGAACCCGCAAGAAGAAATACCGCTCCATGCATCGCATGGGCTGCCTATCACATCCGCGCTTTAAACCCGAATGCGAATATCGTCGTTGCTCCCTCAGATCATCTGATTTTGAAAGAAGAAGAATTCCGTGCGGCAATCATTAAAGGACTGGAATTCGTTTCTCACTCTGAAAAGTTACTGACACTAGGCATCAAGCCCAACCGTCCTGAGACCGGATATGGCTATATACAAATTGACGAACCAACCAGTGATGGCTTCTACAAAGTAAAGACATTCACCGAAAAACCGGAACTGGAATTAGCCAAAGTATTCGTAGAAAGCGGTGAATTCTACTGGAACTCCGGATTATTTATGTGGAACGTCAATACCATTATTAAAGCTGCAGAAATCCTGCTTCCCGAATTAGTATCCAAACTGGCACCGGGAAAAAACATCTATGCTACAGATAAAGAGAAAGCATTCATTGAAGAAAACTTTCCCGCATGTCCCAATGTATCCATTGACTTCGGTATCATGGAAAAAGCGGACAATGTATATGTATCTTTAGGCGATTTTGGTTGGTCTGACCTGGGCACATGGGGATCACTCTACGACTTATCAGAAAGAGACCGGGAAGGCAATGTGACCTTAAAAAGTCATTCTTTGATCTATAATGGAAAAGATAATATGATCGTACTCCCCAAAGGAAAGCTCGCCGTGATCGATGGCTTGGAAGGCTATCTGATAGCCGAATCGGACAATGTCCTGCTAATCTGCCGTAAAGACGAAGAACATTCTATCCGCAAATACGTGAATGATGCCCAGATGCAACTGGGAGACGATTTCATTTAAGAATGAAGAACTAAAAAAGAAGAATGAAGAATTGCTATGCAGCATACAGCGCAGCTAATTCTTCATTCTTCTTTTTTAATTCTTTATTTAAATAATTTCTATCCCCTGCTCCTTACAAAGCTGCAATCCAAGATCTTTCAGTCTGAATTTCTGAATTTTACCACTGCCTGTCATCGGAAACTCCTTCACAAAGAAGACATATTTCGGTATCTTATAACGGGAAATCTTATTCTTACAGAAGTCACGAACGTCCGATTCATGCATTTTCACCCCTTCCTGCAAGATGATAAAAGCACCAACCGCTTCACCATATTTCTTAGAGGGAATCCCTGCTACCTGAACATCCTTTACTCCATCAAGTTTATAAAGGAATTCTTCGATTTCACGTGGATAGATATTTTCACCACCACGAATAATCATATCCTTGATACGTCCTGTGATCCGGTAATTTCCGTCCTCATCTTTAATGCCTAAGTCGCCCGAATGCAGGAAGTTATCTTTATCAATCACTTCAGCCGTAGCTTCCGGATTCTTATAATACCCTTTCATCGTATTATATCCACGATTGCACATTTCGCCTTGTACGCCTACCGGACATTCTTCGCCGGTTTCAGGATCAATCACTCTGACTTCTGTAAATTCAAAGTCGCGTCCTACCGTATTACAACGTACATCAAACGAATCATCGATGCGGGTAGCGGTCATACCGGGAGCGGCTTCAGTCAGTCCGTATACACTGGTAACCTTCATGTACATCTTTTCTTCTACCTGTTTCATCAGTTCAACCGGACACAACGAACCTGCCATTATACCGGTACGCAGACAAGACATATCAAACAAGTCGAACATCGGATGATGCAACTCGGCAATAAACATCGTAGGCACTCCGTAAAGAGCCGTACAGCGTTCTTTATGAATGGAAGCCAACACGACCAACGGATCAAACCGCTCTACCATCACCTGTGTACACCCATGAGTCAGACAGTTCATCGTAGCCAACACCACTCCAAAACAATGGAATAGCGGCACACAACAACAGAGTTTGTCATCCGCCGTAAACTTCATGTGTTCGCCGGTCAGAAAACCGTTGTTGGCAATATTATAATGAGTCAGCATCACTCCTTTCGGGAAACCGGTAGTTCCTGATGTATATTGCATATTTACCACATCATGACAGTCCACTTTACTTTTAAGTTCAGTCAGGCGATCATCTTCCACATTATTCCCTAGCAGCAAGATTTCCGCAGTATTATACATTCCCCGATGTTTCTCCTGACCGACGTATATCACATTCTTCATATACGGAAAGCGTTCACTCTTCAAATGACCGCGTTCGCAGGTTTTCAGTTCAGGAAGCATCGTATACGTCATTTGCACAAAATCACTGTCCTTTTCACCATTGACGATACAAAGTGTATGCATATCGGAATTCTGGCAAAGATACTCCAGCTCGGCCTGCTTATAATTCGTATTCACCGTGACGTATACCGCACCAATCTTGGCACAAGCATACAGCAATGTCAGCCAATCGGGCACGTTCGCCGCCCAAATACCGACATGAGTACCACGTTCCACACCAACAGCGATCAGTCCTTTCGCCATATCATCCACACGCTGGTTTAGCTGGCTCCATGTAAAACGAAGATTACGGTCGGAATAAACGATATATTCCTTATCGGGAGTCTCTTCAGCCCAATGTTCCAGCCATTGCCCAAGAGTACGTTCAAATAATTGCATGCGATTATTCTTAATATTTGGTATCAGATTTTATTAAATCGGAGTGTAGACTACAGCCAATATTTTAGCAGCCTGCCCTTCGTAAGCATGTACATGATGAGGAACGATGGAGTCATAGTAAATACTATCACCTTCTTCCAGCAAATAGGTATTCTTACCATAGCTGATTTCCATAACCCCTTCCATAACCATGATAAACTCTTCTCCTTCATGCGAAGAAAGCACAAAGTCGCTGTCCTCTGTCGGCATCACGTCAATGATAAACGGCTCCATGTGACGATCCGCTTTCGATTTAGACAATGAATGATATTCCATGTGCTTGCGTGAATGAATCGCATTATTGGAAAAGCTGATGGCATCTTTAGCCTCTTTTTTACGGCATACCACAGGCCCGATTTCATCCTGATCATCCAGGAAAGTGCCCAGACGTACCCCCAGCACACGCGCTATTTTAATCAGCGGTGCAAGAGACGGTATATCGATGTTATTTTCAATTCGTTCGATCTGCTCGATAGCCAAACCCGAACGCTGTGCCAATTCCTCTATACTTATTGATTTATCTTCCCGGAGCGCTTTAATTTTCTCTCCAACAATCTTACTCGTATCCATATTGAAAGTTTTTTAGTTAGCAAAGGTGATAAATTAGAATAATTTGGTTGCAAAAATAGCAAAATCTTTAGATGAACACAATTATAATCCTAAAATATCTCCAGTAATATATCTCTTTTCACCTACTCCCCTATAAAATGAATAAAGTGATTATATAGTCTGGAGATTAACACTAATTAAACTCGGAATTTTCATATTATCATTATTTTTTCTTTTCTTGTAAAATCATAAGTAGTTATTGTTAAACCTCTAAATATATAGCTTATGAACACACACAATCAATTCACAAGTAGTAAAGAGAGAATCCAACAAGTATAGTTATGCTAACACTCGACGTTCCCCTACCTTCAAATTACTGATCACTCAAAATACAATGAGAATACGCTCCATAATCATCATTTTCTGCCTCCTATCAAGTATAGCCGTGCAAATCCATAGCCAGCAAGTTGCGGATTCTATATTCGCAACTTACTTTGCCCGTTCACAAGCCTACGCTGATGCATATCCACGCGAGAAAGCCTATCTGCACTTGGACAACACCAGTTACTACATCGGAGACACAATATGGTATAAGGCATACGTAGTAACGGCCGAGCAAAACCAGCCTAGCCCAATCAGTACCCCACTTTATGTAGAACTATTAGACCAACTGGGAAATACTAGCGACCGACAAATCATACAGTTGCGGGATGGAGAAGGAGAAGGGCAATTCATACTGACCAAAGCCTTATTCTCCGGTTTTTATGAGATTAGGGCCTATACGAAGTGGATGTTGGCATTCAGTGAAAAGCAATATTTCTCGCGTACGATCCCTGTATATAGAAAACGGAGAAGCGAAGTAGACGAAAACCGGAGCATCATCACTTACCGAATGGATGAATCTATGAAGCAACGTCCGCGTTCAAAAGAAAAAGATTTCATGATTCGATTCTTCCCGGAAGGTGGACAATTAGTAGAGGGAGTGCCTTCAGTCGTTGCATTCGAAGCGACAAGTAAAGAAGAAGGTACAGTAGGCATTTCAGGAACTGTTTATGGGCCAGATGATGTAGAACTTACACAATTTACAACTCTCCACGACGGTATGGGATGCTTTACATACACCCCTACAGACAAACAAGCCAAAGCTGTAGTGACCTATCAAGATAAAAAATACTCATTTCAGCTACCGAAGGCTTTACCCCAAGGATATGTGCTAAATGTGGCGTCTAAAGAAAAAGCATTAGTCATCAAAGTTCTCAGAAATTCGACAAGTCTCAAAGATACACTGGCTTTATTCATATCACATCAAGGACGTCCGCTCATGTATCAGACCATTGATTTTAAAGATCAAACAGTATATCATCTCCCGTTATCCACTCAGGGATTGCCGAGAGGAGTCATACAACTCTCTTTAATGAATAGCAATGGGGCAACGTTATGCGAGCGCTTTTGCTATGTAATGCCTTCTCCATCTTTACAATTAACAGCCACATCCACCAATGCATTATACTATCCTTTTGAACCAATTGAGTATCATATCTCAATGAAAGACCATACAGGTCAACCAATACAAGGACATTTCTCCGTAGCGGTCCGGGATGCTTTAAAATCAGACTTCCAACGGTTCGATCAGACAATTTACACAGACCTTTTACTTACATCAGATCTGAAAGGATACATTCATCAACCTGGATATTATTTCGCAAACAATTCTCCCAGACGAAGAGTGGCATTAGATAATCTGTTGATGATTCACGGATGGAGAAAATATGATATAAGCCAAGCCATCAGTGCCACTCCAGAAATACCAATCTATCTGCCGGAAACGAGACTGACTCTGCATGGGCAGGTAACATCTTTTCTGAGAAACAAAGAGCAAAAAGATATCTCTGTAAGCGTCATTGCCCGGAGAGATACGATATCAGCAGCAGGTACTACGGTCACAGACTCTTTGGGATTCTTCCACATTCCAATGGATGCCTTCAATGGTTCCATGAGTGCGGCTATTCAAACTCGCCGTAAAGGAAAAAAGCTGAACCGGAAAACAAACATATCACTTTTCCGTAACTTTACACCCGAACTACGCAAATACGCTTACGAAGAGCTACATCCTAAATGGGAAGATATTAGCGGACTCAGTTGGTGGAGCAGTCTCTCCGACTCTCTTTATCTAGATTCAATTATGGGACACGACACTCATTTGTTGGATCAGGTAACGATTAAAGCCAAACGTACGAAATACAAAAAAATTCTAGCTTTCGAGCAATCTGTAAGAGCTTATTATGATATCCCTAAGGAACTGGATCGAATGCGCGATGAAGGAAAATTCATGGACTATTTCCCTTGGCTAATGACCACATTAAATCCCAATATTCAAGTGAAGTCTAAGTGGAAGGGAGATCCACCATTTATAACCATGAAATACAAGAATCATTATATACTATGCGTCATAAATGGAGTTCTTTACTCAACATTTGATCGGGAGCTTTTTATAGATAAAAATATCGATGCGATAAAATCTGTTATGATTTGCGACGGCACGACAGCAAGTGCCGGAATTGATGAGGACAGCGCTTATCACCTGAGCGACGAAAGTCTAAAAAATCACATGGAAACTTCCAGACTCTCTCCCTTTGAAGAAAAAGCTCTCAAAAGTTATCTGAACAACACAACTCCCTATAATCAACCGGGAAATCTATTTGCAATTTGCTATATCACTACCATCGACAATTGGGACCCGGAAAAGAAGTACCAATCACGTGGTATCCGAAACACACAGATCCAAGGTTACTCCCAACCCATTGAATTTTATTCACCCTATTACCCGGATATCAGTAAAGGACAAGGCAATGACCACCGCCGTACAATCTATTGGAACCCTAAAGTTACCACCGACGAAAATGGAGTAGCCATCATTCGCTGTAATAATGCGAACTCGTCTACATTCCTGACAATTAGTTGTGAAGCACTATACAACGGACAGCCGGCTGCAATCAATGTGCACAGCATAAAATACTAATCCTTCATTGAAAGCCAATAAAAAAACCGTTTCTCAATGTGAGAAACGGTTTTTAATCTTTTCGCGGCAAGTAGATTACTTACGCAAACCAAGTTCTTTAACAATAGAACGATATCTTGTGATATCTTTGTCCTTCAGGTAATTCAGCAAACGACGACGTTTAGCTACCAACATTGTTAAAGCTCTCTCTGTACTATAATCTTTTCTGTTGAGCTTCATGTGCTCAGTCAGGTGAGAAATACGGTAGGAAAACAAAGCTATCTGCGCTTCAGTTGAGCCAGTATCAGAGTTAGACTTCCCGTACTTTCCAAAGATTTCTTGCTTTTCAGCTGCGTCTAAATACATAATTTTTAAAATTTTGATATAGTAAATTATTCTTTTGAGCGTGCAAAGATAGACATTATCTTTATATCTCACAACGTTTTACAAGAAAAAAATGGGGCTATTGCATTTATTTCTAATCCTATTTTCGTACCTTTGCAGCCAAATAATAGGTATTATATGCAAAATATTCGAAACATTGCAATCATTGCCCATGTTGATCATGGGAAAACAACGCTGGTTGACAAGATGTTGCTGGCCGGAAATCTATTCCGCAGCAATCAAAATAGTGGTGAACTTATCCTGGATAACAACGACCTGGAACGTGAACGTGGTATAACGATCCTTTCTAAAAATGTATCCATCAATTACAACGGTACTAAAATTAACATCATTGATACTCCGGGACACAGCGACTTCGGTGGTGAAGTAGAACGCGTATTGAATATGGCAGATGGCTGCATTCTGTTAGTCGACGCTTTCGAAGGTCCGATGCCCCAAACACGTTTCGTACTTCAGAAGGCACTGGAAATCGGTTTGAAACCAATCGTGGTAGTAAATAAGGTAGATAAGCCTAACTGCCGCCCTGAAGAAGTTTACGAAATGGTTTTCGACCTGATGTTCAGCCTCAACGCAACAGAAGACCAACTGGACTTCCCCGTTATTTACGGTTCCGCCAAAAATAACTGGATGAGCACAGACTGGCAAAAGCCGACAGATACCATTACCCCGCTACTGGATTGTATTATTGAAAATATTCCTGCTCCCGAACAACTGGAAGGTACTCCGCAGATGCTGATTACTTCTCTGGATTATTCTTCTTATACCGGTCGTATTGCCGTAGGTCGCGTACATCGCGGTACCTTGAAAGAAGGAATGAACATCACGCTGGTAAAACGTAATGGCGATATGTTCAAATCTAAAATTAAAGAGCTTCATGTATTTGAAGGTTTGGGACGTGTAAAAACAAACGAAGTTTCATCAGGAGATATCTGTGCATTGGTAGGTATCGAGGGTTTTGAGATCGGAGATACAGTCTGCGATTTCGAAAATCCGGAAGCATTACCGCCAATCGCTATCGACGAGCCGACGATGAGCATGCTATTTGCCATCAATGACTCTCCGTTCTTCGGAAAAGACGGTAAGTTCGTGACTTCACGCCACATCCACGACCGTCTGATGAAAGAACTTGATAAGAATCTAGCACTCCGTGTAAGAAAGAGTGAGGAAGACGGCAAATGGATTGTTTCCGGCCGTGGCGTACTTCACCTTTCTGTATTGATCGAGACCATGCGTCGTGAAGGATACGAACTGCAGGTAGGTCAGCCACAGGTTATCTTTAAAGAAATCGACGGCGTCAAGTGCGAACCGATCGAAGAACTGACAATCAACGTACCGGAAGAATATTCAAGCAAGATTATCGATATGGTTACCCGCCGCAAAGGTGAAATGGTGAAGATGGAAAATACGGGCGAACGTATCAACCTTGAATTTGACATGCCTTCACGTGGTATCATCGGTCTTCGTACCAACGTACTGACTGCTTCTGCCGGTGAAGCTATCATGGCACACCGTTTTAAAGAATATCAGCCGCACAAGGGAGAAATCGAACGCCGTACCAATGGTTCCATGATCGCAATGGAAAGCGGAACTGCTTTTGCCTATGCCATCGATAAATTGCAGGATCGCGGTAAGTTCTTCATCTTCCCGCAGGACGAAGTATATGCAGGCCAGGTAGTAGGAGAACACTCCCATGACAACGATCTGGTTATCAACGTTACAAAATCCAAAAAGCTTACCAACATGCGTGCTTCCGGATCTGATGACAAAGTTCGTCTGATTCCGCCTGTTCAGTTCTCACTCGAAGAGGCATTGGAATACATCAAAGAAGATGAATACGTAGAGGTAACTCCGAAAGCAATGCGTATGCGCAAAGTCATTCTGGACGAAATCGAGCGTAAACGCGCGAACAAATCATAAGCAATAGCCCGAGATAATGCAGAAAGCCCGCCGGATTTTATTTAGCGGGCTTTTTCTATTTCCAGTTCATGCATATTAAGCAACTTCTTTACGATCCAGTAGCCAACCCTAGCTTTATAAAAAGTTTTTTTAATACAAGATCACCCCCACCAGACCTGCCAGACAAATCAGCAGAATAGGATGCAAATCCCATTTCCAGGTGATAAGGAATGCCCCAGCAAAGATTCCTATACTTTTATAATCAATAAAATTCTCCCTGTTCATCATCAACAAGGCAGCCGAGGCAATCAATGCCACTGACATGGGAAGCAAGCCGGACATCGCTGCTTTTATGTATTTATTATCCTTGCATTTCGCAAAGAAATAGGAAATGAGCAATACGAGAATAAAAGAGGGCAGACACACCGCTACGGTAGCAAGTACCGCTCCCCATACACTGTGTGTCACTGCATAGCCCACATAAGTAGCACTATTAATTCCAATCGGCCCCGGAGTCATCTGCGAAATTGCCACCACATCCGTAAATTGTTGGGGAGTCAGCCAATGGTGGAGATCTACAATTTCATGCTGAATCAACGAAAGCATCGCATAACCACCTCCGAAACCAAACGTACCTATCTTCAGATACACCCAAAGTAACTGTAAATATATCATGCCTTTATATCTTTAATCTTATTTTTCAACCACAGAGTATACACTAATCCACCGGAAATCCCCGCCAATACCACATAAATAGGAGAAAGCCCGAATTGCCAGATCAGTACTGTGGCAATCACAGGAGCTATCAGTTGCACATACTTCAAATGCAAAGCTCTGACCGCAGATATACAAGGAAACAAAATCAGCGCCACTACAGCCGGACGTATCCCGTTAAAGATACGAATCATCACCTCATTGTCCTGAAAACGGGCAAAGAACATGGCAATCAACATCATAATGACGAATGAAGGGAGAATAGTCGCCAACGCACAAACCAGACTTCCGCTGACCTTATGAAGTTTATATCCCACGAAAATGGATATATTTACCGCAAAAACTCCGGGCAACGATTGAGTCAAGGCAAACATTTCCATAAATTCTTCCTTGCTCATCCATTTTCTCTTGACTATTTCCCGCTCTATCAAGGGAATCATGGCATATCCTCCGCCAATGGTAAACATGCCGATTTTTGCGAATGTACAAAAGAGTTTCAAATAAGTAATAATCATGTATTTGTCAGCGTTTTATCGAACATAATTCAGATTAACAAAGATACAAAATCACCTTCATATAAACAAAAAAAGGCGGCTCCTTTCGGAACCGCCCACATTTTGCATTACATATCTATTGCCTAAAAGGCTTAGAGTTTCGGACCAGCAGCAACTAAAGCCTTACCAGCTTCGTTACCTGTAAATTTAGCGAAGTTCTTGATGAAACGTCCAGCCAAATCTTTTGCTTTTTCTTCCCATTGGCAAGCACATTCGTAAGTGTCGCGTGGGTCAAGGATCTTCGGATCAACACCCGGAAGTTCTGTAGGAACAACAAAGTCGAAGTAAGGCATAACCTTAGTAGGAGCTTTGTCGATAGAACCGTCAAGGATAGCGTCGATGATACCACGAGTATCTTTGATAGAGATACGTTTGCCAGTACCATTCCAACCAGTGTTAACCAAATATGCCTTAGCACCAGTTTTTTCCATCTTCTTCACCAGTTCTTCACCGTATTTAGTTGGGTGCAGTGACAAGAAAGCAGCACCGAAACAAGCCGAGAATGTCGGAGTCGGTTCAGTGATACCACGTTCTGTACCAGCCAATTTAGCTGTAAAACCAGACAAGAAGTAATATTTAGTTTGTTCTGCGTTCAGGATAGATACCGGAGGCAATACACCGAATGCGTCAGCTGACAAGAAGATAACTTGTTTAGCGTGAGGACCTTTAGACACTGGTTTAACGATGTTTTCGATGTGATAGATAGGATAAGAAACACGAGTGTTTTCAGTTACTGACTTGTCAGCGAAGTTGATTTCGCCTTCAGCGTTAACTGTACAGTTTTCCAACAAAGCATCGCGTTTGATAGCATTCCAGATGTCCGGTTCGCTTTCTTTATCCAAGTTGATAACTTTAGCGTAGCAACCACCTTCGAAGTTGAATACACCTTCGTCATCCCATCCGTGTTCGTCATCACCGATCAACAAACGTTTCGGGTCAGTAGACAAAGTAGTCTTACCTGTACCTGACAGACCGAAGAAGATAGCTGAGCTCTTGCCTTCTTTATCAGTGTTAGCAGAGCAGTGCATAGAAGCCATACCGTTCAAAGGCAATAAGTAGTTCATGTAAGAGAACATACCTTTCTTCATTTCACCACCGTACCAAGTATTCAGGATAACCTGGATCTTTTCAGTCAAGTTGAATACAACTGCAGTTTCCGAGTTCAAGCCCAGTTCTTTGTAGTTTTCAACTTTAGCTTTAGAAGCGTTCATGATAACGAAATCAGGTTCACCGAAGTTAGCCAGTTCTTCAGCTGTCGGACGGATGAACATGTTTGTTACGAAGTGAGCTTGCCATGCTACTTCCATGATGAAGCGCAGTTTCAAGCGAGAGTTTTCGTTAGCTCCGCAGAAAGCGTCAACAACGAACAGTCTTTTGTTAGAAAGTTCTTTAGTTGCCAAATCTTTCACAGCTGCCCAACATTTAGCGTCAACTGGTTTGTTGTCGTTTTTGTATTCTTCAGAAGTCCACCATACTGTATTTTCGCTGGTTTCGTCTTTTACGAAGAATTTATCTTTAGGAGAACGTCCTGTATAAACGCCAGTCATTACGTTTACAGCGCCCATGTTAGTTACCTGGCCTTTTTCAAAACCTTCCAAACCTGGTTTTGTTTCTTCAGCGAACAAAACGTCATAAGACGGATTGTGCACAATCTCGGTCACACCTGTGATACCGTACTTGCTTAAATCTAAATTTGCCATTTTTTTTGAATTAATTAAAATTGGTATTTCGTTTTATTATCTCTTTTCACCTGAACATGAGGAGCTTTGGGTGCCTCCTTGTAAATCCGGGTACAAAAGTAATACTTTCTTTGAAAAGGAAGAAGGGATTAGAGAAATTTTTCCCTAATTGAATCTCTTTTATAAATTCCTAACAATATCTGCAAACTGAATATTGCAATTTGAAAGATTATCGTTTACTTTGCAAGCCAGAACGTTCTCAATACGATGAAAATGAGATTAAATTATGATTAAACTATAATATGAAAGTAATTGATTTTAGCCAAACAAATTCGATTCTAAACCAGTACATATCCGAAATCAGAAATGTAGAAGTTCAGAATGACCGCCTACGTTTCCGCCGTAACATTGAACGGATCGGAGAAATCATGGCTTACGAAATGAGCAAAGAGTTCCGATACTCAGTAAAAAACATCCGGACACCACTGGGCATTGCTCCCGTCAGCACACCGGACAACCAGCTTGTCATCAGCACCATTCTCCGCGCCGGCCTTCCTTTTCACCAAGGCTTCCTAAGCTATTTCGACGGAGCAGAAAATGCATTTGTGTCCGCCTATCGAAAATATAAAGATACCCTGAAATTTGATATACATATAGAATATATCGCATCTCCGCGTATTGACGACAAAACGCTGATTATCACCGATCCGATGCTGGCTACAGGCGGCAGTATGGAACTGAGTTATCAGGCCATGCTTACCAAAGGCCATCCCGCCGAAATTCACGTAGCTTCGATCATTGCCAGCCAACATGCAATCGATCATATCAAGAGCGTATTTCCCGAAGACAAAACAACCATTTGGTGTGCTGCCATCGATCCTGAAATCAATGAACATTCCTATATTGTACCGGGGCTGGGCGACGCAGGCGATCTGGCTTATGGAGAAAAAGAGTAATATCGATTAAAGATTCCTTCGATATTGCTGCGGCGACATCCCCATTTGCTTCTTGAAGAATGTGCCAAAATAAGAAGCATTGGGGAAGCCGAATTCATTGGAAATCTCCTGAATATTTTTTTGCGTATTCTTCAACAAAGAGATACACTTACGGATAATCGCCTTGAATACAAGTTCCTGCACCGTATACCCACAGATGCTTTTGGAAAGAGCCGAAAGGTATTTCGGAGACAAACAGAGTTTATCCGCATAGAATTCCACACTCCTTTCCTGCATATAATATTGCTCTATCAACTGGATGAGACGGACAAATATCTCATTTTTCCGCCCGCCCGTTTCCTGTCCGGCACTAATCAATTTACGGTTATAGACCGAACAAATACGATAGGTCAGTGCCAGCAGAAGGAGTTTCTGCTCATAAAGGCTAAACACACTCTCCTCCATTTCCAGCACACTGTCTATCAAAGACATATACTTCATAATCTCATCTTCCTCGCCGGTATTCCATACACAAGAGAGTTCCGGAGTAAGTTTCGAATACATATACATGGAAACCACGGAGTTGCCGATAATGTCACGTATCGGTTCTATCTGATAGGCAAGAATAAGAATTTCCACATCTTCGGTCTCCTGAAGCACTTGAACCCAAGATTCCTCATGAATAAACAAGGTCTCACCCGCCTTGGCAGAAGCGCACTTATTATCAAGAGAAAACTGGAAACTACCTTGCCGGCAGACAATCAAACCAAGCCCCTGCATCAGAAAAGGTTCTTTTAAAGAAGATGGAAAACAACTGAGCACACCTCCCGAACTGCATATATTCTTCCCGCTTTTCAGATCGCGGTCAAGCTGTAATAAACGTTCCTGCTGAGTATCCATAACACTGACTCACTGATAAATTACTATTGAAAAACGATACTAAGTTAGCAATTTTCGTTTGGGATAAGGCACTACGAGCACAAAAATCATACAAATAACGCCTGCATAAATAGTCCACCCTGCCATTTCTTTCACAGCAGAGAGCGTAGCCTGCACCTGTATCCGCCCCTTGACGGACATGGCAGCCATGTTATGCGCTTCCGTTTCACTCTTTCCCTGATATTGCATTCCCTGCACGGTATTGGTATACGAAGCAGAAGCTTCGGGGTTTACCAGATCAACATTTTGTGCATAACGGGTAATATAATGTTGCTGGCGCTCCTGCAGTACATTTGAATAAATAGCCCCTCCGATACCCGGTCCCAGTACCATACGGACGGTAAGCATGATGCAAATCCAGGTCGAAAGATATTTGAAAGGCATCCGCTGATTGGCATATGCTGCCGTCAATGCATATAAAATCATCATTCCGATGGTACGAATAATTACGGGATACTTCATTCGTTCGTAAAGTCCGGCTGTCTGCACTTCGAAGTACATGAATCCTGCCGACAATGCCAGAAAGAAAAAGCCAAGAGCAAAAAGATATTTCAGATGCACCCCTTTAGACCCCAATACAATGGAAATCAAGGCACCGATAAAATAACCGACCATACACCAGTTTGCCAGCGATGCATTCTGCAAATTATCCAGGTGCATCCCGACTCCTGCATACACATTGACAAACATTGCGCTGGAATTGATAATCATCAGCAATAAATAAAGCAAAGCCCCCATACGAATGGTACGCAGCCTCAACGCCCCCAAAATAAAGTAGGAAGACCGCCGGGTAACATCCATATAAAGAAAAATCCCGGCAAAAAGGATACTGATCGCCGTTGCCCAGCAAATAGATGGATCATCATACCAATCCAGCACCTTGCCATAAACCAGCACATAAGTGATGCACGTCAATGATATGCAAAATGCGGTCACATTGCCGAATTTGCGGAAGTTGATAGGGAAACGTCCGGCAAAACCATGATTAGGCATCGTAATGAACAGTATCAGAATGGACAGCAGCAGAATACCCATCATAAAATAATATACATATTTCCATTCGTATTCGAAAGCCAGCCAAGCCGTTAGCGCCGTACCCATTTGCCCCAGGATCATAAAAAACAGATAAACTACCGGCTGGCTGACACATTTTTCGATATCCAGTTTATTCCATCCCGTCGCGTCTTTCGGTTCCATGCCGGGAGTAATATTACGCGTTGCCTCCATGCCAAAAGCATATTTGATCAGCGTAAACAGATTGACCATCATCAGTACCATACGCAGGAACCCTGTCAGCAGGCTGCAGAGTGCCAGCAAAAAGATACTGTCGGTTTTGGCACATACATAGCTGAATACATACATCAGTGCAAAACCTGCGATACACATCAGTTTCTCCCGTCGTATACAAACTAGTTCATACAAGAAGGGAGCAAATGCCGCCATACCGATGGAAGTCACAAAATTGGCAAACTGAATATGCTCGGAAATAATACCCAAGCCGCTCATCATCTCGGTACTGTTCACGGAGTATACCCCGCCCACCGAAAGAATCGGCAGGAAAAAGAACAGCAGAATAATAATACCTATCGGTTTGGGCACCCAATTGTAAAAAGGATAATTTCTAGGACACGAAGGCATGGCTATCAGAGTTTAGCTTTTACTACTACCATCATACCCGCCGCCAGCTTATCATTATCTTCCTTCGATAAATCCGTAAAATCAATACGGACAGGGATACGCTGCTGTATTTTCACAAAGTTTCCGGCAGAATTGTCAGTCGGCACCAACGAATATTTAGAACCTGTCGCTCCGGAAATAGCAGTCACTTTGCCTGTAAACTCTTTCTTACTGATAGCATCTACCGTGATAGCCACCTTCTGCCCGATGCGGAGATTCTCTATCTGCGTTTCTTTATAATTAGCAATAATCCATTTTTGTGTATCGGGCAGAATATATGTAATGCATTGCCCTGCTGTAATGAACTGCCCTTCTTCCAGAGAACGTCTGCCTAACTTGCCATCGCAAGGAGCCAGTACAACCGTATACGAAAGATTCAGCCGTGCCATTTCAAGCGCAGCCGTAGCACGCTGGATGGCAGCTTCCGTATTCTCACGACGGTGAGATACTTCATTCACTCCCGAAAGAGCCGCCTCCCGCTGGCGCCTGGTTGCTTCCAGCTTCTTAAAGGTAGCTTCATACTCTGTTGTAATCTGTTCCAACTGGATAGGTGTCGCCGCATTTCGTTTGACCAAATTTTCATACCGCTGACGGTCTTTCTCCAGTTTTGCTAGCCGGATTTCTATTTCAGCTATAGACGCATCATACACAGATGCAGTCGTTTGTGTAGTCTGCAAGGTAGCATTTATCACAGTGGCGCCTGCCTGCGCATCCTTCAATGCAGCCTCAGCTTCCATCACCCGGATTTTATATTCGCGGTCGTCCAGCACCAGCAAGGTATCACCTTTGCGTACCTGCTGATGTTCCGTAAAATAAATCTTATTAATATAGCCCGATGCACGCAGATTGACAGGCGACACATATTGCTCTATCTGCGCATCATTGCTGGTTTCCGTCTGCTTATAGCCCAGAAAGAGAAAAACAATTTCAATTACTCCCCAAACAATCACAGCAACTCCAAACAGACTTACTATAATCTGCCAGCGGCGTAATTTTCTCATTTTCTTAGCTTTCTCCTGATGCGTACTGGAGATTGTATTATTGTCCATTGTTTCCATATGAATGATTCAATTAGTTATCTGTTATTTGAACAAGGATGAGATCTGTCCGGTTAGTTTCAGTAACATCAGGTTGGTCACCCGATAATTATAATGTGCACTAATGTAGTTGTTCTGTGCCTCGCTCATCCGCATTTCATCCTGCAGAACTTCAGTCATTGAAGTGATTCCTTCCCGATAGCGGTCGGTAGTAACCGTATACACTTCTTCGGCAAGCAGATAATTGTCTTTCTGTTTTTTAAAGTTCCGCTGGTTATTCATCAAGTCATTTACAGCATTCAAATACTGTGTTTGCAGATTCTTCCGTGTATCCAACCGTGAAAGTTTCATGGTTTCGATATCGATCATTGCTTTCCGGATCTTATACTTCTTATCCAAACCATCAAAAATAGGAATACGCAAAGTCAGTCCCACCCCATAAGAACGGAACCAATGATTGGACGGACCGGAATGAAACCAATGATAAGCCTCATCAGTATAAGCGGCAAACCTCCAGTTTCCCGTCAGATTGAGAGAAGGAATATAGCCATTACTTATCAATCGTTTCTGCCGCTCTGCCAGCTGCACCTGTGATTGAAGCAACTGAAGCTCATAGAGGTTTTCCGACAACCCGGTCAAAGCAACCGTAGCGATACTATCCGTATTGACCGGCAACAGGCCGATTTCTTTTTCTGCCGGATAATCCATGATGTACTTCAGCATATTAAGCTGCTGCGTCATCATCGCCTGCGCATTGTCATACTGTACTTTCAGATTTTCCAGATTGATATTCACCCGCTTCAAGTCAACTTCCATCGCCATTCCATTATCAAAGAAAGCCTGTGTGATATCTCTCAGTTCTTCCAATCGGGTGATATTGGCTTTTATCAATGCAATCTGTTCCGCAGTAACCTGTCCCAGATAGTACATTTTACTGATCTGCAAGATCAAATCTTCCCGTGCCTTTTCATACGAAAGCCGGCTCATCTCATCCACAATCTCTGCTATGGAAATCGAAGTATAGAGAGTCTGATTATAAAGTGGCATCTGCAATTCTATCCCGGCATTGGCACTATATTGCAACGTTCGGGTAATATTATAAGGTACTCCATAGGAAGAACCGTCAGTTACTGAGACAGGCGGATCGATATTATCATTAAAGTTGGCAAAGCCATTGATTTGCGGCAACAGCTTCACCCGATTCTCCGAAATGCCATACTTACTTTTCTGCATCGCTTTTCGTTTTCCCTGTAAAGAGAGATTGTTCTCAATCCCTATACGAAGGCAGTTCTCCAGAGTCAGAATATTCTGTGCGCCTCCATGAATGGCAAGGAGGCAAAAAAAGGTAAAAATGAACAATAGTCTTTTCATAATAATCGCTCTATATTCAGGCACAAATTTAATGGGTTGCGACAAAATGGGACTATCCATATATCGACTGTTTATGTTCATATTTTCCTTTTTCAGTCCTGATATCCACCTTAATTATTATAATATCACTATATTTAATAGACAAATCTTCGCCCTTTGTCGATTTCCTTTTCTTCTGTTTAAAGAACCACTTAACTTTGGAATATAAAATCAATTAACAGCAAAACAGCGTTTGTTTTTCATAATTTTTTAGTGAATGCATAAGCGGCTCTCTTCGGGATGAAGAGAGCCGCTTAAGGTATATAGAGTACAATATAGTACAAGATCAGAAAAAAGTTTAAGAGTTCTCAGCCTCCTTTTTTTTCGGAGTTGTTAACTTCTTCTTGCTGAACCAAATCAGAATCATCACCCCGATCAGCAATAAAGCCAGTGACGCATAAGCTATGCTTTCCGTAACATGCAAGCTCTGCGGGTCAAACCACATCTCAATCGTATGCTGGCCTGCGGGGACATTCATCACACGCAAGATATAGTCAGCACGGGCAATATCCACCGGCTGTCCGTCAATCTTGGCCTGCCAGCCCGGATAATAAATCTCAGAGAAAACAGCCACTCCATCTTTAGCAGAAGAAGTTTCATATACCAGGCGATTCGGTTCATAGCTGGTCAGACGAATGGTAGATAAGGAGTCTTTGTAACCTTTCGTCACACCCTTCAACTGATCTTTAAATTTCGCATCAACCACTGCTGTTTCCGTTGGAAGAATATCATTCAGCGCATCAATCTCTTCATTTGCATTATTGACATACTGCACCTTATCCACAAACCAAGCGTTACCATACGCATAAGGGTTTTCAACAGGAACCGTCTGTCCTTGCTGTCCGGCAGGGAAAATAAAGTACTTCGTATTCAGCATATTCAGCACACGGAATTTGGAAGCGTCCACACTATCCATCGCACCGCCTGCGCCGGCAACTTCCTGATAGGCATCCTTCATTTCCGGAGTTATATGATAATCGATCATTTCCTGATAACGACGCAACTTGGCCGCATGATAACCACCCACACTCTTATGCCAATATGAGGTATTATTTTCATTGAAAGTATTACCGGGAAATCCTACGAAATTCAACACCCTATAATTCAAAGCCGTATCCTGAAGAATTATCTCATCCGTCTGAGTTTTAACGAATGCTCCTGTCTGGTTTGACTTCGATACAAATTGTTCATCATTCAAATAGCGCTTATTGACAGTCCACATATCAATCAGACACAGAAGCACGATACCTGCCATAGTAAAAGAAGCCTTCAACTTTTTCTGCTGATAAAGGAATAATAAGAAGCATCCTACTACTATAATAAAGAAACTACGCCATGCATCCGAAGTCAGCATTGCCTTGCGCATTTCGGCCAGATTCGTAATGATCGGAGATAAATACTCAGCAGGTAGTCCCTGCTGCAGAGCGGACATCTCTTGTGCCGGAATATAACTGGAGAAGAAAACTCCCGGGGCAACAGCCAGAATCAGCGAAACACCGGCTGTCAATACCAAAGTGATAATTACTCCTGTCCGATTTTCTTTCAACTTTAATATTTCCGGTTTAGCCAGCACTTCTTTTAAGGCAAAGACTGCTAATAAAGGTATCGTGAATTCAGCTATAACTAAGATAGAAGATACGGCACGGAACTTGTTATACATCGGTACATAATCGATAAAAAAGTCCGTAAGTCCCATAAAATTCTTTCCCCACGAAAGTAGAATAGAGAAGATAGTAGCTCCCAGTAAAGCCCATTTCAGCGGTCCTTTAACAATAAAGCACCCCAATATAAACAGAAACAAAACAAAAGCTCCCACATAGACCGGTCCGGAAGTCATAGGCTGATCGCCAAAGTACTGTGTCAGCTGCGAATAGATGTTACTATACATCGGATTCGCTTTTGCCATGGCAGTCTCATTCTTGGATAACGGAACCGATGCCCCTCCTTTTACATTCGGAACCAGCAAAGTAAGCGTTTCACCAATTCCATAACTCCAGTTCGTTATATAGTTACGGTCCAGTCCGCTGCTGGTCTGATTGGCAGCAGGTCCTTCCTGTTTCAGTTCACTCTTTCCGCGCATAGTCTCCTTACTATACTCATAAGTATGGTATAGATTGGAGAGGTTCGCACACACTCCTATCATCGCAGCCAATGCCAGAACGGCACTTGCCTTGAAAAAATGCGGCAATTCCTTCTTCTTATAAGCATCTTCAAAGTAAGCTCCTACAAAAAACAGGATGACAAACATGAAGTAGTAACTCATCTGAATATGATTCGACTGAATCTGAAGCGCGATAAACAAAGCGGTAACAATCCCTCCCAACAGATATTTTTTCCGATAAGCCAGTACAATACCGGCAATCGTAGGCGGAATATAAGCCAATGTAACAAATTTCCAGATATGCCCTGCCGATATCAGAATAAAGAAATAGGAGGAGAAGGCCCAAATAATCCCCCCTAAAGCAGATAACCAGACAGACAGCCCGAATGCCCGCAAAAGGATATAAAACCCGAGCATCATGATGAAAGTCAGCACCACATAAGGCGGAAGATATAAATGATAGATGTTTTCTATCCACTTCAGCGGTTTGGTAGAATCATAACTCGGAGACATCTGATAGGTAGGCATACCACCAAAAAGAGAGTTTGTCCAGCGGGTACGTTCTCCTGTACGTTCAAGATATTCCTGAGCTTCTTGACCGGCTCCCACTCCAGCCACCGTATCGTGCTGAAACAGAATACGACCTTCGATATCAGCCGGAAAAAAATAAGCAAAAGAAAGAATGATAAAAGCTAAAATAGCAATTAAGTCGGGAAGGAACTTCTTCATAAAATTGACAATTGACAATTGACAATTGACAATTGAAGGTCAACAATAACAGCCCGGCAGATCACTCGTTCCATATAGCTGTTCATTGTCATTTGTCAACTGTCAATTGTCAATTAAATTAGTATCTATAATGTTCAGCCTTATAAGGTCCGTCTACCGATACACCGATATAAGCGGCCTGTTCCGGAGTCAGCTTCGTCAGTTTCACCCCGATCTTTTCGAGATGCAGGCGAGCCACTTCTTCATCCAAGTGCTTCGGCAAGCGGTATACATTCACTTCGTATTTCTTGTTGAACAACTCGATCTGGGCCAGCGTCTGATTGGTAAATGAGTTACTCATCACGAATGACGGATGGCCTGTCGCACATCCCAGATTCACCAGACGACCGTCAGCCAGCAAAAGAATGCTGTGACCATCCGGGAAATAATAGCGGTCTACCTGCGGCTTGATGTTTACACATTTGATGCCCGGATAATGTTTCAACGCATCCACCTGGATTTCATTATCAAAGTGACCGATGTTACATACGATCGCCTGATCTTTCATTTTCTCCATGTGGTCAATGCGAATGATATCGATATTCCCCGTAGTAGTCACGAAGATATTACCTTCGGTGCAGGCATCTTCCATCGTTACGACTTCGAAACCTTCCATAGCAGCCTGCAACGCACAAATCGGATCGACTTCCGTCACAAGCACACGCGCACCATAAGAGCGCATTGAATGCGAACATCCCTTGCCCACATCACCGTAACCACATACCACCACTACCTTACCGGCAATCATCACATCGGTCGCTCTCTTGATACCGTCAGCCAGTGACTCACGACATCCGTAGAGATTATCAAACTTAGACTTGGTAACCGAATCGTTCACATTAAATGCCGGGAACAGCAATTTGCCTTCTTCCTGCATCTGATACAAACGGTGTACACCGGTCGTTGTCTCTTCCGATACGCCGCGCATTTCCTCAGCCACACGATGCCAGCGAGTCTTATCCTCAGCCAATACTTTTTTCAGAATGGCATTCAGTTCGATTTCATCCTCCGCATGCACTTCCTTGTCCAATACGGCAGCATCATTCTCTGCATCATAACCGACATGAATCATCATGGTAGCATCACCACCATCGTCTACAATCACGTTCGGACCTTTGCCGCCGGGGAAATTCAATGCTTGCAATGTGCACCACCAGTAGTCAGCAAGATTCTCGCCTTTCCATGCAAATACCGCAACACCGGAAGCAGCAATCGCAGCAGCAGCATGATCCTGCGTTGAATATATATTACAAGAGCACCAGCGGACTTCAGCTCCCAATGCAACCAGTGTTTCAATCAGTACGGCGGTCTGGATGGTCATATGTAATGATCCCATGATACGGGCACCTTTTAACGGTTTGGATTCTCCATACTTTTCGCGTAGAGCCATCAGGCCGGGCATTTCTTTTTCTGCCAAATCGATTTCCTTGCGTCCGAAATCAGCAAGTGTAATATCTGCCACTTTATAAGGCAGAGTAGAGAATAATTCTGTAGACATATTGTAAATCATTTAAAATGTAATTGGTGCAAAGATAGAACATTCTGATTAGTAGGGCAAAAGCTATCCTTCTTTTTTATATTATAATAACTTGGGAGTTCGCCCGTTTCTTGAATTTTTATTCTATATTTGCAACATAAAAATGCATTTTCTACAACACTAAAATAGTTATTATTCATCTTCTATGGAGGATTACAACAACAAAACAAAAGCGGAGCTGTTAGAAATTATACAAAATCTCGAAAAAAAAGTAGAGCAGCTTTCCTCCGAATCAGTCTCCGGCAGAAAAGAACGCTTTCGCGACAGGTATTCCAATCGGATATTAGATAATCTGCCCGATATGCTTACCGTGCTCGACCGCGATGCCAATATCGTGGAACTGGTTTCCTCCCCGTCAACCAATCACGTAGAAGGTACTACAGCAGACAGCATTACCCAATCCAACATAAAAGATATTCTTCCGGAAGATGCGTACAAGAACATACGCAAGAATATGGAGCAAGTTTTCCGCTCCGGAAAGAGCGCCATCGCCAGGCATGACTTAATGATGGACGGTGTACCGCATCATTACGAACACTGGCTTTCCCTGCTCGACAAAGAATATCTGCTATGTATGTGTCGGGATGTTTCGCAACTTTGGGAAACAGAACAGACCAATGCCGAACAACAAAATGAAATTATGCGGCTTAATTCATTGATGGAAGCCATAGTGAATAATGTTCCTGTATATCTATTCGTCAAAGACTCCGGAAATGATTTCAGATACTTATACTGGAACAAGACTTTTGCAGACTATTCCGGTATCCCTATCGAGAAAGCTATCGGCAGAAATGATTTCGAGATCTTCAAACGGACGGAGGATATGGAGAAATTCCGCCTTGACGATATCAGAGTGCTAAAAGAAGGGAAACTGGACTATTTCGAAGAATATATGGCTGCTTCCGGAGAAATCCGCACGATAACTACCATGAAGCGCCTCGTCCCATCCAGTAACGAACATCCTTATATTATCGGTATCTCCTGGGATATCACCGAAATTAAGAAAACAGAGAAAGCACTGGATGCAGCCCGTATCAAAGCCGAAGAAGCGGACCGGTTAAAATCGGCTTTCCTGGCAAACATGAGCCACGAAATCCGTACCCCGCTTAATGCGATTGTAGGATTCTCCAAACTGATATCCAGCACAAATAATGAAAACGAGAAGAATCAGTATGCCGAAATCATTGAAAGAAATTCTGATATGCTACTGAATCTTTTCAATGATATTCTCGATTTATCCAGCCTGGAAGCCGACTCTCTTAAATTCAACATTCAGCCGGTCAAGATACTGGATATCTGCCTGCAATTAGAACAGCAATATGGTCACAAAACCCAGGCAGACGTAAAACTGATTCTGGATGGCGGAGACGCCAATACATTTGTTTCCGCAGACTGGAACCGGACGATACAAATCGTAAGTAACCTGCTCAGCAATGCTGTAAAGTTTACCTCGCGAGGAGAGATTCATTTCGGTTTCCTCAATAAAGAGAATTTTGTAGAGTTCTATGTGAGAGATACCGGCATCGGTATTCCTGCCGAAAGAGCCGCTACCATTTTTCAGCGTTTCGGCAAAGTAGACGACTTCGTTCAAGGCACCGGACTGGGACTCACCCTCTGTAAGATGCTGGTGGAAAAAATGGGTGGTCACATCCGGGTATGCTCAAAAGAAAACGAAGGTACCACCTTTTATTTCACACTTCCGCTGGCCAACCGGTAAATTATATGCGTCATATACAAAAGCGGTGGACATTGTAAAGATGTCCACCGCTTTTGTATTTATGAAGATAGCTGTTACTTCTTTTCTTCCTTCTGTACTTTTGCACTTAGCATTTCCTTATACTTCGCAGGATCATTCAATACCTTTATTGCTTCCTGCAAATCATCATCATCCTTCAGTTGCTCGATAATGCCACCTCTCTGGAAATAATAACGCTTGATAATTTCATTAGCAATCATTCTCTTTATATCCTTAGAGAAATAATCCAGGTCACGGTCAAGATTATGATTCAATTTCTTTTCCAGTGCCTTGAACTCTTCGGCAGCATCTGTCATATAGCCTTCAAATTCAGCAGCCTCTTTCAGTGTTTTCAGAATCTTCTCACTTTGCTGGTCATATTTAAAATCGGCCTTCTTCACCAATTCCTTGAAATCATTGTAGTCAGCATCCGTCACTACAAACTTTTCAGGAGCAACCACAGTAGGGTGTTTCAAGCAGTATTGAGTCGCATAGTCAAAAATCAGATTATCACGTACGAGATAGAACAAGATATTCGGCAGTTTTTCCTGCTTGACAGTAATATCAGGCATTACACCACCTCCGTCACGTACTTCACGTCCGGCAGCAGTATAGAATACGTTAGTCAGACTGTCGGGAATCGTTCCCACACTTCCATCTTCGTTCCGGTGCTTATAGTCGATCGCCTGCACACAACGTCCGCTTGGGATATAATATTTGGAAGTAGTCACTTTCATCATTCCTCCATAAGGTAAAGAACGGGGAACCTGTACAAGTCCCTTTCCAAATGTACGGTTACCAACAATAACGGCACGATCAAGGTCTTGCAATGAGCCCGACAGGATTTCTGAAGCAGAAGCCGTACCACTGTTTACCAATACGGCAATCGGAATATCCAGATCCAGCGGTTCACGCAAAGTCTTGTATGTGTTGCTTGCCTGTTTCGTCTTTCCCTTGGTGGTTACGATTACTTTTCCACGGGGCAGGAAATAATTGGCTATTTCCACTGCTTCATCCAACAGACCGCCACCGTTATTACGGAGGTCGATGACCAGAGAAGTAGCTCCCTGTTTCTTCAGATCCAGCAATGCTTTTTTGAAATCCTTGGAAGGGTTGCCGGAGAATGTGCTCAGGCTGATATATCCCACTTTATTATCCATCACGGTAGCATATGGGATGGCAGGGGTCTGAATAGATTCACGTACGATAGTAAACTCCATCGGGGTTTGTCCGCCTTTCTCATTAGGACGCTCCACTTTCAGTTTAAAGCTCGTACCCGCCTGTCCGCGCAACATCTGGCTGACTTCCGAATTATTCTTTCCAAGGAGATCTTTTCCGTCTATTTCCATCAGGATATCTCCCGCCTTCAGTCCCGCTTTGGCCGCCGGAGTTCCCTCGAACGGTTCGGCAATCATGGAACGTTTCAGCTTCGTATTATAGGTAATAAGAGAACCGATACCTCCAAAGCTTCCTTTCACCATCTGTTCCAGTTCGCTTTGATCTTCCTCCGGGTAATATTCTGTATAAGGATCCAGCGAGAAAAGCATATTGTCGATTCCTTCGCGAATGGTCTTGTTCGGATCAATGGTATCCACGTAGAACATATCCAGTTCTTTCACAATCGCATTAAATGTATCCAGATTCTTGGCAATCTGGAAATTGCGGTCGTCTCCACTCTTAAAACTAAAGAAAGCTACAGTAGCTATTACAGCCACCAAAACAAGAGCTATCCGCCTATTCAGCAATTTTTTCATATATCTTTCATTAAAATGAGACGTAAAAGTAACTCAAACCTTGGTTATTCCGCCAGAACCTTGTTAATATTTAACTTAATTTCATCCCAGCGCTCCGGAGAGATTGTTGTTCCAATCACCTGAATAACATTTCCCGAGAGAATAGAACCAATTTTTGCACATTTTTCGAGCGAGTATCCGCACGTCAGACCATACAGAAATCCGGCAGCGAAATAATCGCCTGCGCCGGTGGTATCCAGAACTTTTTCTACAGGAATAGCCGACACTTTAATTTCTTCCGTACCTTTACGGATATAAGATCCGTTTGCTCCAACTTTCACAATAGCAATGCTGCATTTCTTGGCTATCACTCTCAGAGCTTCCTCCGGTTCTTCGCCGGTAAATGCTTTCGCTTCTTCCTCGTTTGCAAAAACGATATCCACATACTTATTTATTAATAAGGAGAAAAATTCCAGATCATTCTCCACGATATTATAACTTGCCATGTCGAGACAGATTTGCAGGCCAGCCTCTTTAGCCAGTTCGATGGCATGAAGAATCATTTCGTGATCCTGAACAAGGTATCCTTCTATAAATAAGTATGCATATCCTTTGAACATCTCCAATGTCAGATCTTCAGCTTTCAAAGAAGCGGCCGCTCCCAGATAAGTACCAAAAGTACGCTCTCCATCCTGAGAAATAAAAGTGGATGCCACTCCCGAAGGAAGCTGTTCGGAGGTCAATAAATTGTCTTCAATATTATTTTTCTGCAGATTTTTCCGAAAAAAATCGCCATAATGATCATTTCCTACTTTTCCGATAAAACCTGTTCCGGCACCCAGACAAGCGAGTCCAAGTATGGCATTTCCTGCCGATCCGCCTGTTGCCAGATGCGTTTTCATTTGTGAAAATTTTGTGTTAATCTGCTGTAACTTAGCGTCATCGATGAGTTGCATGCTTCCCTTGGGTAATTCCAGTTCATCCAAGAGTGTATCGTCTTTCAGGGTTGCAAGTACGTCTATCAGGGCGTTGCCCAATCCTATTATTTTGTCCATTCTCAATATTTTTTTTGCAAAGATATTGCATATTTCAAAAAAACCTACTACTTTTGCATCGCAATTGAGAAAAACATTCTTCCTTAGCTCAGTCGGTTAGAGCATCTGACTGTTAATCAGAGGGTCCTTGGTTCAAGTCCAAGAGGAAGAGCAAAACTGAAATTCTTGATTGCAACATTCTTCCTTAGCTCAGTCGGTTAGAGCATCTGACTGTTAATCAGAGGGTCCTTGGTTCAAGTCCAAGAGGAAGAGCAAAAAGAGGTGTATCGAAAGATAGACCTCTTTTTTGTTTCTGCTCTTCTCCCCCCTGCTTCGAAAATAGAGGGTCAGTCCGAAAACCGAAACTCTCATCCCCTTCTTTTATTCACAAAAACATTCTTGTCTTTTGATGGTCTATAAAACTTTAAAGATTCAAAGGTTAACAATAAACTTTCCATCTGAATAAAGTAAGTTCTTTGGGTACATGAATTAATTCGTCCGGCTATAGGCATTCTTTCGTCCGCCTATAGCCGGACGAAAGTTTGCCTATAGGCAACGTTGCGTTTGCCCATAGGCGGACGAATTAATTTATGAAGAGAAAGTACTTATTTGTAGAACAGCAACAACATAATGTAAGCATTGGCATTCATTATAGTTTATATATTAAAGAGAGTCTTCGGGAAGACGACAAGCTACCCTATTCTGCCATAGCCAACGTCAACACACTAATCCGTACTCCTTCAATCTCTGCCAGCCGAGAAGCGCACGCTACGGTAGTTGCTCCAGTCGTCAACACATCATCTACTATTAATATATGCTTTCCTGCCAAATACTCCGAACGATGCAATTCGAAGATTCCATCTACATTCTCCCAACGTTCTAAAGCTGACTTTTGTGTTTGCGTTTCCGTATTCTTCCGGCGTATGATTGCTTCGGTATCCACCGGAATACCTGTTACGGCCATAATCCCGCGCGATATCCATTCACTTTGATTGTAGCCACGTATCTGCTGTTTCTTCTTATGCAAAGGGATGGGAATGATTACATCAACTCCATGAAAGAAGTCGGAAGCCTGCAATTCGGATGCCATATATCGTCCCATAATAGCACCAATTTCTTTTTGTCCTCCATATTTGAGTTGGTGGAGAACTTGCCGAAAATCACTTCCTTTGCGATAAAAGAAAAAAGAAGTGGCACGTTCCAGAGGAAACTTACCCCAAAAGAGTTTTTCTACCGGATTGTCTTTCCGAAGATGATAATCGGTACGAGGCAAGTTTATATTGCACATGGTGCAAATACACTCTTCTCCTTTAGCCAACGATCCGCCACAAACGACGCAGCAACGGGGAAACCAAAGGGACAAAAAAGAATAAAGCCAATCTTTTATAAGTAATGTGTGTTTCATAGTAGTAGCTATTTATACAATCGCAGCAGTCTTACATATCCAACGGAGGAACTTCTGCTAAGAGTTTCAAAAATAAAGGATGCAGGTATCCATTGGTTGCAATAATATGATGACCTTCTATAAAATGGTCGTCACCATAGAAATTAGTCACGCGACCGCCTGCTTCCAACACAATCAGGGCAGCCGCCGAATAATCCCACTTACCGATAAACGCTTCGGCCCATGCATCAAAACGACCATTAGCTATATAACAGATTGCAGCCGCAGCCGAACCGTTCATGCGAATGCCTCCCACGGCTCCATAAAGGTTATCAATCAGATGGAGAGCCGTCGGTTTATACTGATCATAATTATAAGGTAATTCAGTAAACACAAATGCATTCTTGATATCCCGGACATCCGAAACATGAATTTCCTCACCATTCATGAAAGCCTTTCCTCCTTTCCAGGCATAGAAACATTCATTCCGGCAGACTTCATACACAACTCCCAAAAGCAATTCGGTACGACTGCGCAGAGCGATGCATACACAATAAGGAGCCTCATCATGAATATAATTCGTAGTTCCGTCCAACGGATCAATGACCCAGCAGTAAGGTTCGTCCTGATAAGTAGCAGAGCCTTCTTCCGTAATAAATCCTGCTTCGGGCAACAAGGCAGAAAGCGCTTTTACCAACCGTACTTCAGACTCTTTATCCACATACGACACATAATCATGCGCATGTTTTTCCATAACACGCTCACGACGGAAGTTTTTCCGCTCTTCTTTCAGAAAATGCCCAGCTTCGGTAGCTATGCGGCATACTTCAACTGTAAGTTGCTTTAAATCCAACATTTCATCTTTATTATTAAAAAGTACATCGAAGGTATAGCTTTTCTTATGAAAAACCATCCAAAATGAGTATTATTTTCAGATAGACTATCAAACATTCAATTTTCAAGGCAGAAAAACATTCAATCACATTATAATATATTTTTCTGATCTGAGGAAATGAGAATTCCCTGCAATTTTCAGAACAGGCCCGGCCTCTTCCCACAAATATACGCAACAAAGAGCTACAGAAAACACAAAGTGACAGAATGCCAGATTTGCTTTTTACATAAAAATTCCCGAATATTGCAATCTAATACTAATGCAAAGAGTTCCCTATGAAAAGAGTAGATTCCGTTATATCCCTGATATACTCGTTATCTAAATCAGAAAAGAAGCACTTCTCCCTACAGGTTATCAAGGACAAGGAGGAAAAAGACTATCTGGTGATTTATGATATTATCATAAAGAGTAAACAACCGAATGGAAATACTGTAAAAGAGGAATTTTACAGACGCAAGCCCAATGGCTCATTTGAAGTATCCATTCAATACTTATATGAAAAGCTGACGGATACGTTACTCACCCTGCGTAAAAAGAAAGATATCTATTACGATCTGCTGAATAATTTGTGCAAAGCCCGAATGCTTTATGAACGTTCTCTGTTTGAAGAGTGTTTCGAAATACTATCCAATACAATAGAACAAGCACAATTCTATGAGAACAACGAAATTCTGACGATAGCTTTGAAGCTGGAACTGGAATATCTGCTCCGTCTGAACTTTCCCAACATGACAGAACAGGAGCTTTTTCACAAACACTTCATCCAAAATGAAGCTTTGAAAAAGATTCGGAAAATCACAGAGCAATCTTCATTACACAACTTATTGAAATATCGTTTATCTCATATTGGCTCCATCAGAACAGTAAAGCAAAAACAGGATATGAATGACCTTATGGTCAACGAACTTTATATAGCCGCTTCTTCAGACTCCGAAGGTAATTTTGAATTAACACGAAACCATAAACTTTTTCAGGCTAATTACCTGATGGGAGCAGGCGATTACAGAGCTGCCTTAAATTCATACAAAGAACTAGACTCATTATTTGAGCAGAATCAGCAGTTCTGGTCAAATCCTCCTATATACTATTTATCTGTACTCGAAGGAGTACTCGGTAGCCTGCGGTCTGTGAGCAACTATGACGAAATCCCCTACTTCCTTGATAAATTAAGAAAGCTTATATCAGACAGCACTTCGCTCGAATTTAAAGTAAATGCAACTTGCCTTCTCTTCCAATACGAACTATTTCCCTATCTGGATAAAGGAGATTTTTCGAAATGTACCCAACTTATGGCAGACTACCAGGAAATACTTTATGATAAAGAAGCCTGGTTAGGCCCTATTCGAAAAAGTGAATTATTGCTTTACACCACACTCGTACACATTGGTAACCAAGAATATAAAACTGCTAAAAAGTATATCAGCAACGCTATCATAGACCATAACATAAAGTATCTGCCTTTAATGAGAACTATTCGTCTGGTCCGCCTCATCGTCTTTTATGAAGTGCAGGAGCATGAGCTAATCCAGTATGAATCCCGTTCCATCACCCGAAGTCTATCTTCGCCCAAAGAGCAGACTTTTAAAACAGAACGTATCATTTTATGGTTTCTGAATAAAAGAAATATTCCCATCCTGAAAAAAGACAGAGAAGCATTTTGGGAAAAGTTGTCTCCTGAGATTCATGAATTATATAATAATAAATATGAAAGTCAGCTTTTACGCCTCTTTGACTTTACGGCGTGGATGGAATCCAAAATTCGGAAAGAAAAACTGTCTGAAGTCCTCAGAGCACGTGCTAGCGCAAAAGAATGTTAAAGAGTAAGGTGTCTGATTCGTATTTCAGACGATAAAAACACTCTTTTCAAATCTCCATTTTCTCTTTGTAATTATATAAATTCGCTTCACATTACCTCTATATTCTCTCCTCTATACAAGGAAAATCCAATATAAGATATCATTTTTGAGATTATATAAACCAATTATTAATGTAGAAAACTATGCATGATTATTGCTTTCATTTGCATAGTCTTAATTTTTAATACTATGGAAACTATATCAATTCATAGACCCAAAATTGTAGTCATCGGTAGTTGCAATACCGATATGGTCGTGAAAGCCAACAGACTACCTGTTCCCGGAGAAACCATACTAGGCGGAACCTTCTACATGAATCCCGGTGGCAAAGGAGCTAATCAGGCGATTGCAGCCGCCCGACTGGGAGCTGAAGTCACCTTCATATCCAAAATCGGATATGATTTGTTCGGCCTGCAAGCATTGGAAATATACAGATCAGAGAAAATTAATACGGAATATATATTTACCGACCAGAAAAGTCCGTCCGGAGTTGCACTTATCTCCGTAGATTCTTTCGGTGAAAATAGCATTATCGTAGCACCGGGAGCAAGCCGTTCGCTTTCTATTGAGGATATCAATAAAGCCGAAGAAAAAATCAAGGAAGCTGATATTATTCTCATGCAACTTGAGATTCCCATAGACACAGTGGAATATGCAGCTACTATTGCTTGCAAATATGGGAAAAAGGTAATCCTCAATCCGGCTCCCGCGTCCAGCCTGAGCAACTCATTCTTAATGAACGTGCACACCATACTCCCCAACCGCATTGAAGCGGAAATGTTATCCGGAATCAAAGTGATGAATATAGAAAGCGCTCATCGTGCCGCTCAGGCTATCGGAGAGAAAGGTATAGAGAATGTTGTCATTACTTTAGGTAAAGACGGGGCTTACGTAAAAGAGAAAGATGAATATACCATGATTCCCGCAAAGGAAGTAGAGACGATTGACACAACAGGTGCCGGAGATGTATTTTGCGGAGCATTCAGCGTCTGCCTGTCTGAAGGGCATTCACTCGCTAAATCTGTGAAATTTGCCAATGCGGCGGCAGCTATAGCAGTCACGCGAATCGGTGCACAGAGTGCGATTCCTTATAAAAGAGAAGTTGTGCTATAAACGAGATAAGACCTAGGTTAAACACATAAATCTGTTCAAATGAAAGTAGTAGTTATTGGAAGTTCAAACATCGACATGGTTGCACAAGTCAACCATCTCCCGGCGCCTGGCGAAACAGTCGGAGATGCCAGTTTCATGCAATCCCTCGGGGGGAAAGGCGCCAATCAGGCTGTAGCAGCAGCAAGACTCGGGGGATCTGTAACGTTCATTACCTCTTTGGGAAATGATATGTATGCAGAAATTCTAAAAAAACACTTTAAGAAAGAAGGTATCACTACTGATTATATCATAGATGATGTTAATCAGCCCACAGGGACTGCACTCATTTTTGTTGCCGACAGTGGTGAAAACTGCATAGCAGTAGCTCCCGGAGCTAACTATTCTTTATTACCCGGTTCAATTATTCATTTTTCAAAGGTAATTGACGAAGCAGATATCATAGTTATGCAAGCCGAGATTCCTTACGAAACGATTAAAAGAATAGCTCTTCTGGCTAAACAAAAAGGTAAAAAGGTATTGTTTAATCCCGCACCCGCCTGCCTGATTGATGAGGAGCTGATGAAAGCCATTGATATACTAGTCGTCAATGAACTGGAAGCAGCCTTCATCTCAGGAATTGAATATACAGGAAATAATCTTGAAGAAATCGCTCTAAGCTTATTACAGGCAGGTGCACGCAATGCTGTGATCACATTAGGAAGTCAAGGTGTATATATGAAAAACGACAAAGAAATCATTCAGCTTCCCGGATACAAAGTAAATGCGATTGATACTATTGCAGCAGGTGACACGTTCTGTGGTGCATTGGCTGTAATTTGTGCCCAAAGGGAAATAGACCGAGATGCATTGAGTTTTGCGAATGCCGCGGCAGCTATCGCTGTTACACGTTCTGGTGCCCAACCGTCTATTCCTACTCTCGATGAAGTAAAACACTTCATGTTAGAAAAAGAATTAGCCTTATCATTCAACTTTTAAATTTCATGGATTATGAAAACTAATCGACACTCTACTCTCTTAAAGAAAGCTGTCCACCTGATAACTTATAACTCAAGTCATAAGCTTATCTGCCTGCTGGGCTACCTACTTTTATGTTCAATGAATACATATGCTCAGAATTATGTATCCGGAACAGTAAAAGATAATAATGGAGAACCTCTACTGGGAGTTTCCATAAAAGTAAAAGATGGGAATATAGTATCCGGAACCGTCACTGACTTTAACGGACACTACCAAGTGAAAGCGGATCCAAGTTCAACTATTGAATTCAGTTACATCGGATTTAAAACAGTCCAGTTTACAGTAGGTGATAGAAAAATGATAAACGTAACACTGGGAGTTGACGACAATTTATTGGATGAAGTGATCGTTGTAGGTTATGGTACCCAAAAGAAGATTAATTTAACCGGTTCTGTCGGAGTCATTGACTCGAAAGCCTTCGAAGCAATCCCTGTATCCAATGCAGTCCAGGCATTACAAGGACAGGTTCCCGGTTTGAATATTTATAGCAATCAGGGAGGAGGTCTCAATCAGAAACAATCGATCAATGTACGTGGAGTCGGAACTATCGGAGAAGGTTCTACAGGAAGTGCCCTAGTCTTGATAGATGGTATGGAAGGAGATATTTATTCCATTAATCCGCAGGATATAGAATCTATTTCAGTTCTGAAAGATGCGGCAGCTTCTTCTATTTATGGTTCCAGAGCGCCATTCGGAGTAATCTTAGTAACGACCAAGAAAGGAAAGGCCGGTAAAGCGCAAGTTAACTACAACAACAGTTTTCGTGTAAGTAGCCCTATCAACATGCCTTCTTCATTAGACTCTTACACGTTCTCCTTATACTATAATGATGCAGCTGCCAATTCCGGATGGGGACCTTACAACTGGGTCTCGGAAGAAAGGATAAACCGCATCAAAGACTATATGGCCGGCAAGATTACCGATTCTACCATCCCCGTGCCCAATAATCCTTCGTTATGGGCAGACGGATATTCACAAGGAAATGATAATATTGATTATTATGACTATTTTTTCAAAGACAATGTCTTTGCACACGAGCACAATATCAGCGTTACTGGCGGGACAGACAAAATACAATACTATTTATCAGCGAACTATTTAGGTCAGGATGGAGAGCTCAGAATCGGAGATGAATACTCAAACAGATATACTGCATCTGCAAAAATCAACGCACAATTATCAAAAATAGTATCAGTCGGATTCAATACTCGCTTTATCAGAAGTGACTATGTACAGCCGACACATCTTAATGAAAGTTTTTTTGCCGAAATCGGACGCCAATGTTGGCCTACCAAACCTCTCTATGACCCAAATGGTATTCTATATGACGACCATGTGCTCCAAATGCAAAACGGAGGTGAAAAACAAGAACGAAACACTTGGCTCTACCAACAACTGAATATAACGGTAGAACCTATCAAAGGGTGGCGACTGATTGGAGATTTAAGCTATCGATACAACACACAATATTCACACTGGGATTACTTAACTGTTCATCAGACAGGTGTTGACGGAAAGACTAAGGGCAATACATGGAATAACGATTCCCAAGTACATGAAGGCACTTATGCCAGCGATTATTTTAATGTAAATCTCTATACAGATTATGCAAAGACCTTTGCAAAATCACATAATATGAAAGTTCTTTTCGGGTTTCAAGCCGAACAAAATAATTATAAAGATATAGCTGCTGAGAAGCTAGGAGTCATTTATCCGGGAAAACCGACTATCAACACTTCTACCGGAATGGATTCAAATAACCAAAAAGTTGCTCCGAATGTAGCAGGTGGACACAACAGATGGGCTACCGCCGGATTCTTCGGCAGATTGAATTATGATTACCTGGAAAAATATCTTCTGGAAGTAAATCTACGCTATGACGGTTCCTCACGATTTCGTAGCGACAGTCGTTGGGGATTTTTCCCTTCCGCATCAGTAGGCTGGAACATAGCCAGAGAAAAATTCTTCCTGCCTGTCAGCAAAGTTGTCAACACATTTAAGGTCAGAGCCTCTTATGGTAGTTTGGGTAACCAAAATACATCTTCTTTATATCCGACTTATTCTACAATCGGTACAGGAACAGGATCATGGATCATTGACGGAACATTAGCCAATATTGCCTGGGCACCTTCACTCGTCAGCTATAATCTCTCCTGGGAGAAAATCCGTACATGGAATGCCGGAGTTGACTTTGGCCTGTTTAACAATCGGCTAACCGGCTCTTTTGATTATTACATTCGTAAAACTGACGATATGGTCGGCCCTTCGGAGAAATTGCCTGTAGTCCTTGGAACAGCCGTTCCCAGTTCCAATAATACAAATCTTAAAACATTCGGATGGGAACTGGAACTAATGTGGAAAGACCGGTTAAATAATGGATTGAATTATAGTGCCCGCTTTACACTCGCCGACAGTCGTACCAAGATTACTCGTTATTCAAACCCTTCCGGACTGATAGATGGATTTTATGCCGGAAAATACGTGGGCGAAATATGGGGATATGAAACGATAGGTATTGCACAGTCTGACCAGGAAATGGCTGAACATATCGGCAGATTAGTCAACGGTGGACAAAGTAATCTCGGCCAAGACTGGAAAGCCGGAGACATTATGTATAAAGATTTGAATGAAGACGGAAAAATTGATGCCGGAAGCCGCACCTTACAAGATCACGGTGATTTAAAAAGAATAGGTAACTCCACACCCCGATATAATGTAGGGCTAGAATTAGCCGCTGACTGGAAAGGATTCGATATCAGAATGTTCTGGCAAGGAACATTGAAAAGAGATTATTTTCAGGGTAGTTACTACTTCTGGGGGGCAAACGGTAGACAAGGGCCCTGGTTTTCCACAGCACTAAAAGGACACGATGATTATTTCCGAAATGACGAAGCCAGTCCATTGGGAACGAATCTGAATTCCTACTATCCAAGACCCTTATTCAACACCGATAAAAACCAGCAATCACAAACTAAATATTTACAAGATGCATCTTATCTACGTCTGAAGAATCTGCAGATAGGATATAGCTTGCCACACAACATCGTACAAAAAATGGGAATGCAGAACCTAAGGATATTCGCATCCGGTGAAAACTTATTCACCATTACGAGCCTCATTGACTTCTTCGATCCCGAATCAATCGAAGGCGGCAGTTGGGGACACGGAAACGTTTACCCACTATCCCGAACATTCTCTTTTGGATTAAATGTCACATTCTAAAAACAGGATATTATGAAAAGACTTACGATATCAACCTTATTGAGCGGAGTGCTCTTCTTGACAAGTTGCAATGATTTCCTAAACCAAGAACCTCTTGATCAACTTTCTCCAAATGAATATCTGACAACAGAAAGTAATATTGCAGCTTTTGCTACTGATCAATATCAAGTGCTGCCTACTCATGGCACCTATGGATATGGCACTTTTGAAATTGACAATAACACAGATAATATGGCCGGTATGCAACCTAACGTAATGTATGCACCCGGATACTGGAAAGTAGGACAAGAAGGAGGCTCATGGTATTTCGCTGATATTTACCGATGCAATTATTTCTTTGAAAATGTGCTTCCATCGTATGAAGACAATGCCATTGTCGGAAACACGACCAATATCAAACACTATATCGGAGAAATGTATTTCTTCAGAGCTTTCATGTATTTTGAAAGATTAAAATCATTAGGCGACTTTCCTATTATTACTAAAACTTATCCTAATGAACGTGAAGCTCTGATAGAAATCAGCAAACGAGCCCCCCGAAATGAAGTAGCCAGATTTATCTTATCTGATCTGGACAAAGCTATAGAAATGATGCAAAACATAGCTCCTTCCGGAGGTAAGAACCGGCTAAGCAAAGACTGCGCTATCCTTCTCAAGTCAAGGGTTGCACTTTACGAAGGCTCATGGCTGAAGAATTTTAAAGGAACAGCTTTTGTACCCAATGGACCGGGATGGCCGGGAGCAAATAAAGATTATAATGCTAATTACTCATTTAAATCCGGAAGTATTGAAAAAGAATCAGAGTTCTTCTTTGATGAAGCTATTAAAGCGGCACAAATCATAGCAGAAAAATATAATATATTAACTGCCAATACAAGAGTATTCCCACAAACTTCTTCGGAACCTGAAAATCCTTATTTCAGTATGTTCTGCGATATTGACATGGAGAAATACAATGAAGTACTTTTATGGAGGCGCTACAACACAGGATTAGGAGTGGCAAATGAAGTTTGTCAATACGGATGTGTCGGCAACAATGGAGTAGGCACTACTAAAAGCATGATTGACGCCTTTATTCTTAAAAATGGAGAACCTATTTATGCATCCCCGATGTGGGCAGATGAAAACTCATCTTATTGGGGAGATAATAATATCATTCATATCACTAAAAACAGGGATACCCGTGCAGACATCTTCATCAAAAAGCCAGGACAGAAAAATTTGCATACTCAGGCAGGAGATCATGGGGTAGTAGAAGAATGGGGACCCAATATAACCGCCTCTTCTGTTACAGAAAAGTACAATACAGGCTATGCCTTACGCAAAGGATTGAATCCTGACGGGAAATACACAAATAACACTCAAAGTATTGTCGGTTCTATCATATTCCGCACAGCCGAAGCCTATCTCAACTATATAGAAGCTTATTATGAATTGCATGGTTCACTCGACTCCTATGCAGAAAAGTACTGGAAAGCGATTCGTCGCAGAGCCGGCATTGATGAGGACTATACCAAAACAATCAGGCTTACAGATATGTCAAAAGAAGCAGAAACTGATTGGGGGGCATATTCCGGCGGAGAAATTATTGATGCCACACGTTATAATATCCGCCGTGAACGAAGATGTGAGTTGATGGCGGAAGGTTTACGTAGCATGGACTTACATAGATGGCGTTCAATGGACCAGATGATTACCAAACCCTACCATATCCTAGGAATGAATTTATGGCAAGAAATGTATGGCTGGGACTGGTATAAAGATTCTAACGGCAACTCCATTCTTAAAGAAGGAGAAAATGTTTCACCACGTAGCTTCAGTACTTATCTTGCTCCTTATCACATCACAGCCAATAACATTGTTTACAACGGCTATAAATGGAATATGGCACACTATCTCGATCCGATAGCAGCAGAACATTTTCTGGTTACTTCATCCGGAGGTGATTTGGATTCTTCTCCTATCTATCAGAATCCGGGCTGGCCTATGACAGGAGGAGGAACCCCGCAATAATCCAATAATCTACTAATTTAACAAAGACCAATTATGTATAAAAGAATGATAATACTAACTTACGCACTGGTTTTCTTTTCATTATTCGCAACAGCTTGTTCTGACAATAATAATGAAACATACGTCGAACCAATACTTTCTCAAATAGAAGTAAGTAAACTAGTGACTGAAAACAACAAAACATATGTTTCTGTTGACGGTAAACCTTTTCCGTTTCTTGGTGCACAAATACGCCTTGATGCCCTTCTCAATTGTGACAAGATGACTATTAATGAAGTGGAAAACTACTTCAAGAAAGCTCAGGAACTGGGACTAAATTGTGTGCAAATTCCAATTTCATGGAATATGGTAGAGCCTAAAGAAAACAAGTACGATTATAGTATCGTAAACTCAATCTTGCAGTTCGTCAACAAGTATAATTTGAAAATGGAATTACTTTGGTTCAGTACGAATATGGTAGGAGATTCATTCTCCTACCTGATACCTCAATATGTGCTTCAAGAATATAACAAAAGGCTCAGCCGGAATGATGAAGGAAATTTTTGGAACTATTATGGTTATCAATACACCATGATTCTTGATGATGAATGGATACTGGAGAGAGAAACCAAAGCCATCACCGCCTTATTTAACCACATCCGATACTGGGATTCTCAAAATGGAGACAAGCACCCCGTTATATCAGCTCAGATCCATAATGAACCTGATGCCTTAATGCGCTGGAGAATCGACCAAAAAGATTTAAAATATCGGGATGGGACTCCTCTAAGCAAAGAGAAAGCCTGGACAATGATCACAAATGCATTAAATACTGTAGGAAAAGCTGTAAAAAACAGTTCTTACAAAGTAGTAACTCGTGTCAACCTAATTTACGGTGATGGTATTAACCCATTTCCAGAGGCAACCAATGCTCGCCCCAAAGATGTATTCGATCTTCAAGGCATTGATTTCATTGGTGTTGATGCTTATAAAGATAATATTAAACATCTCAAAAATGAAGTCATGGCATATGCATCAATTGCTGGAAATTATGCGTTGGTTGCCGAGAACAAAGGTAGTTATGCAAACAGTCCAAGTCTTATCTTGACATCTTTCGCATTAGGAGGAGGCTATGATATTTACGATTTGGCTACCAGTAACTTCTTTATCAACAACACCACCGAACCGGACCAAATTGACCACGGAATTTATACATGGGATTTACAAGAAAAAGAGTTTACACCTCCTACTCGTAGTCTCATAAAAGGCTTGGCGGCAGCTTATATAGACGTTGCCAAAGTAAAACCAGAGAATTTTGCGGCATTTAATATCAACGATAATCAGCCAAAAGACAAATTAGAACAACTAATATGTACTACTGGAGCACAAATCACATTCCAGACAAATAATGCTTCTTTAGGTTTTGTATTAGATATGCACAATTATTTACTGATTTATAGTTTGAATGACTCTCAATTCAAACTAGAGAATGGTAAATTTGGAGAAACCATTTCCGGAAGATATGATGTAAATGGCACATTTACCAAAGAAGGAACTGCAACTTTAGAAAATCAGACTCTCCATGCTAAAGGAGGCGTACTTTATAAAGTAAATTATTCCTCGCAACAATCATTAACCAGCAATACAATTGAGAATATTGGAAATAACTTATAAAAACCCAAGATATGTTCAAATATATAGCAATCATTCTAATAACCGTCTCTTTATTCTGTTCCTGTGCACAACAGAAAGAGACTACTTCTGCAATTCCTGTCATACTCGACACGGATGTTGGAAATGATATCGATGATGTTTTAGCCATGCAAATGCTGCTTAATTATGAGAAAAAAGGAAAAATTGATTTGCTAGGTATCACTATAAGCAAGTGTAATCCTTATTCACTGGAATATATTGACGCTTATTGTCGTTTCAACGACAAATACGACATACCTTTAGGTTATGCTTATAATGGGATGAATACAGACGACGGACATTATCTCCGCCAAACACTGGATACTATTATTGACAACAATAAAATATTACATCCAAAAAGAAGCCTAAAAGATCATATTCCGGAAGGATATAAACTGTTGCGTAAATTGCTGGCAGAGCAAGAAGATCATTCTGTGGTATTTATAGCCTTAGGCCCGGAAACAAATCTAGCCCGTTTGCTTATCTCGGAAGCAGATGAATACAGCGAGCTGGATGGAAAAGCCTTGGTAGCACAAAAGGTAAAATTACTATCTGTCATGGGAGGACTCTATGGTAATGAATTCGACTTCCCTGAATGGAACATTGTTAATGATCTGAATGCAGCCCAAATTACTTTCAAAGAATGGCCTACTCCAATTATTGCCAGCGGATGGGAACTAGGAAACAAGATTCGATATCCTCATCAAAGTATATTAAATGATTTTGCCGACAGTTATAAACATCCTCTGTGCGTATCATATAAAATATATCAGGAAATGCCATATGACAGAGAAACATGGGATTTGACATCCGTGATACAAGCCATAGAACCGGACAATAATTATTTCAATTTATCCGAGAAGGGAACAATCACCATAGACAGTATCGGACAAAGTCTTTTTTCTCCTTCTGAAAGCGGTAAACACCAATATCTCACTATTCAAGGGGAAGAAAATATTCGGGCAACCCGCAACGCACTTATAAGACAAGTGACAGGAAAAGAAAATTGAAACCTTAAAAAAAAGATCATTATGTATATAGTCAATAGTTACACCTTAGCTATTATCTTCTGCTTTATCACAATGATATGCTGGGGATCATGGGGAAATACCCAAAAACTGGCCAGTAAGAATTGGCGTTATGAACTTTATTATTGGGACTACACCATCGGCATCTTGCTGTTCGCCCTACTTCTGGTATTCACACTAGGAAGTTTCGGAAATTCGGGAAGAGGTTTTCTGGAAGACATCCAACAAGTGGAAGCGGCATATATTGCCAGTGCACTTATCGGAGGAGTTATTTTCAATGCTTCCAATATTCTCCTTTCCGCCTCAGTATCCATTGCCGGAATGGCGGTAGCTTTTCCATTGGGAGTAGGACTGGCATTGGTATTGGGAGTATTCATTAATTATTTCAGCTCTCCCAAAGGAGATCCGTTCTGGCTATTCACAGGAGTCGTGCTGATTGTTATCGCCATCATTTGCAACGGTCTTGCAGCCGGTAAGAATCAAAAGGCGGGAACCAATAATAGCAAAAAGGGAATTATTCTTGCTGCTATTGCCGGTATACTGATGTCATTCTTTTACCGGTTTGTCGCCGCTGCCATGGATTTGAACAACTTTGAATCACCGACAGCAGGAATGGCAACTCCTTATACTGCATTCTTCATCTTTGCTATCGGAATCTTCCTAAGCAACTTCCTCTTCAATACACTTGTGATGAAGCGTCCGTTCGTCGGTTTACCCGTCACTTACAAGGAATACTTTACCGGAAAAGCGAGTACACACATGGTAGGAATTCTCGGAGGATGCATCTGGGGATTAGGTACGGCATTAAGCTACATTGCCGCAGGAAAAGCGGGAGCAGCCATTTCCTATGCACTTGGACAAGGAGCACCGATGATTGCTGCTCTTTGGGGTGTTTTCATCTGGAAAGAATTTACCGGTAGCTCCAAAGCGACAAACAGACTTTTGGGAGTCATGTTTATATTATTCATTTTGGGCCTGACATTCATTGTCATCTCAGGAGGAAGCTAAAATAAAAAAGAGGTAAAGGAACTATAGGTATTATCAACATAAATAAATCACCCCAAAAGTTTAGTATCTAACTTTTGGGGTGAAATTCAATTCCATTACATTATTCAGACCGTTATATCCAACAAAGTTTCTCCCTTTGCATTCAACACCCTGACTCTGAGTTCTTCTTTCTTCTTCTCAAGAATCATCACGGTAGCACCCTCAACCTTATATCCTCCACCTATAACAACCGGAAAATGATTCCCCAATTCACCTTTCGGGTGATAAGCATACTTATGAGTATGAGCATTCAGACAGATATCAAAAGGAGCTTTTTCCAGCAGCTTAGTCCATAGTTCAGTACAAAGATTCTTTCCATCATTACCATAAAGAGGGATATGATGCAGGAGGATACGTTTTTTCGCTTTCTTAAATTCTTTGGCAGCCAGTTCTTTCTTCAGAAAACCGACCTGTTCGTTACGTAACTGGGTGAAATCATTCAAATCATAATAGACCCAATGATCGTCTGTTTTGTCTTCTCCACAGTCCAGCATGACAATACGGGTATCTCCCCAGTTGAAAGAGCCATAAGTCTTGTCACCTACATAATCGAAATGGTCACGCAAACCGATAGAATAAGCGTTCCGGATTTCGTGATTCCCCCGCATAAAGAAAGTCGGGATACAATCACCGCGCACTCCTTCGGTCAGTTCACTGATAAAGGCAGTTGCCTGATCATGACTTGCCGGGTCGTCTACACAGTCACCGTTGAAAACAACAAAATCATAGTCAATATCCTGAATTTGCCTGCACAAAGCCCGGAAGGTATGGGTATGCTGATGCAGATCATTGAACACAACAGCAGTAAAAGAATCCGTACCGGTTACAGGCAGAGTAAATTCACTGAAAGCAGAACGGGCAGTATTTCCGAAAACTTTCTTATATGCCTGATAAAGCAACATTTCTTGTGAACAGACACGATAATAATACTTTTGACCGGGCTGCAAATCATCCAGCCGTATTTTATGTAACTTGTTATTGCAGACTACCTGTCCGTCAACAATAGTACGCGCACGCTTTAATTGAGTCGTATCCGTACCGTATTCTACCCAACAATAAGCAGGAACAGTGGTTTCCCACATCACGGTCATTCCATTTCCAACCGGATTCTGCAAATAGGGTTTAGTACGGAATATCTTATCCGCCTTTTCGGCAGTGCGCAGTTCCACAACAATAGGGCGATGATCGGATGCTACAGGTTCATTCACCACTTCCGAAGAGACGACGGCAAATCCTTTATCATTCTGCTTAAAAGCCGCCACGTAATCGATAGTCTCCTTTGGGGCGGGAGCAGGAAAAGTGTGTTGTCTGGGATTAGAGAGTATCCGAAATTCTTTCTGCAACTCTTTGATAAAATCCGATTCCGGCTCCGCATTCATGTCTCCTGCCAAAAAAAGAGGCTTTTTATAGGAAGCTGCAAAAGTTTTCAGAATCTCCAATGACTTCATCCGGTCTTCTTCCGTAAGGGATAAATGAGTGCAACAGTAAATATAATCTTCAAACTCCGCTAAGATCAATGCACGGGCTTCTTCCCTGCCGGGCAGAGCTATAGTCTGCAAATGAACCGGAGCTTTCTTTGACAGCAGACCGATTCCGTATTTTCCGCCATCATAATCTATAGCCGGAGCAAAGCAGGCATACATCTGTGTCCGCTCGGCTATCTCACCTAATACATATTTCTGATTACTCCGATTGGTCACGCTGTCTACTTCCTGCACGGCTACCACATCGGGAGAAGCGTTATTAATCACATTTGCAATACGCTGGAAGTCACAGACACCATCCATACCTGTTGCATTTTTGATGTTATAGGTCATCAGTCTCAACGTATGCTGAGCCTGCACCGGAACAATTAACAAGATCGCGGAAATCAGTAAGAATATCTTTTTCATGTTTCTCATTGGGGGTTAAATATTAGAATCACAAAGGTAAGAAAAAAATAAAAGCCACAAGAGACTTTTTACAATCTCTGTGGCCATTACTTATACATGAGGGGAAATGTATAAATAATCTATTTTATCAGATGATGCCCCGCATGCGGTCATCAAAGGCAGAAAGGGCAGCTTTCGCACCTTCGCCCATAGAAATAATGATCTGTTTGTAAGGTACGGTCGATACGTCTCCGGCTGCATAAATTCCCGTCACATTGGTACGGCAATGCGCATCGATGACAATTTCACCCGGTCGGTTTGTTTCCACAATATCACGGAAAACGCTGCTATTGGCGGAAAGTCCGATCTGCACGAATACTCCGTCCAGTTCTACCAGACGTTCTTCTTCCGTCTTACGGTCTTTGATGCGCAAGGCTGTCAGTTTATCGCCATTACCGATTACTTCTGTCGTTTGCGAACTCACGAATACTTCCACATTCGGCAGAGATTTAAGTCTTTCCTGAAGAACATTATCCGCTTTCAGTTCATCCATAAATTCAAAGACGGTGACTTTAGAACAGATACCTGCCAAGTCAATGGCTGCCTCGATGCCGGAGTTTCCACCGCCCACTACCGCAACCTGCTTTCCTTTATAGAAAGGACCGTCGCAATGAGGACAGAAAGCGACTCCACGCCCGATATAATCGTTCTCGCCGGGAACATTCAGTTTTCGCCAGCTTGCACCTGTAGCGATAATCAATGCAGGAGCAATGAATTTCTCTCCTACGGAAGTAGTTACCAGTTTATCTTTTCCGGCAAGTTCTACCTTTTCTATCTTACGCTGTTCCAACAAATCAACAGGATAACGCAGAAGATGCGTTTTCAGATTATCGGCAAGTTCGCTTCCTGTTGTTTCGGGAACCGAAATCAGATTCTCAATGCCTACCGTCTCTTTCACCTGTCCGCCGACACGCTCGGCAACAATCGCCACGCGCAAGCCTTTACGGGCAGAATAGATGGCTGCCGATACTCCGGCAGGACCGCCACCGGCTACGATAACATCGTATTCCTTCACTTCCGTCTCCACCTTGGTTTCATCAATACCGTATTGCGCTTCCAGTTTAGCAAGCAATTCGCCAAATTCGCCACGACCTACATGAAGCAGTTTCCCATCGGCAAATACAGAAGGCACGCCTTGTATCTTCAAGGCATCCACTTCATCCTGATACAGTGCACCGTCAACCATTTCATGAGTAATGGAAGGATTCAGTGTGGTCATTGCATTCAATGCCTGAACTACATCCGGACAGTTGGTGCAAGTCAGTGAGACATAGGTCACTAAGTGTATCGGACCCTTCAAGGCTTTCACACGGTTGCAGACAGCCTCATCCGGAAAATTCTTTCCCTTACCGTCCAGATTCAGGATGGCGAGTAATAAAGAAGTAAACTCATGTCCGTTGGGGATAGCACGGAAAGTAATTTCTGTAGGTTTACCATTCTTTCCTATCGTAAATTTAAGTCCGCTTCCTTCATTTACCATACAAGTGATGTGATCGGAACATTCGGCTACATCGCTCAGCAATTCCAGCAATTCGGCACGGCTTTCATGACTGGCTGATACGGATATATCAAAGGTAAAGTCAGCCTCCAGTCCGGCAAAAATACCCTTCAGTTGTTCTTTTAATGCAGGTTCTAACATCTCTCTTTCTCCTTTCATTCTTTTAAAAGAAGGGCCGGCAGCGTCTCCGTTACCGGCCCTTCACACACATTATCAAGATCTATCAAATCTTACCGACAAGGTCAATGCTTGGCTTCAGAGTAGATTCGCCCTTCTTCCATTTAGCCGGGCAAACTTCTCCGTCGTGAGTAGCCACAAACTGTGCGGCTTCTACTTTGCGAAGTAATTCGCTGGCGTCACGACCAATATTGTTATCATTCAGTTCCACCACTTTAATCTTTCCTTCCGGGTTTACGACGAATGTTCCGCGGTAAGCCATACCTTCTTCTTCGATATATACACCCAGTGCACGGCTCAAAGCGCCTGTCGGGTCTGCCAGCATCGGGTATTTGATCTTACGGATACTTTCGGAAGCATCATGCCAGGCTTTGTGTACGAAATGCGAGTCAGTACTTACCGAGTAGATTTCCACACCCATTTCCTGGAACTGAGCATATTTGTCAGCCATGTCTACCAATTCTGTCGGACATACAAATGTAAAGTCGGCAGGGTAGAAGAAAAGGATTGCCCATTTACCTTTCAGGTCGTTGTTGGTTACTGTCTTGAAAGCTCCGTTTTGAAAAGCCTGAACACTGAATTCAGGAAGTTGAGAATTTAAAATTGGTTCCATACTCTTTATTGCTTTTATTGTTATTAATTGATTTGACTTATAACATCAGAAACATCGTTTTGTTTTTTGTTTCTGATGCAAAGATAAAGGCGGAAACCCCGCCTTTGCAAAAAAAGTCCAATCGAATAATTCTATCGGATAATAGATGAAACCAATATGCCTGCCAGTGAAGCTGCCTTCTTCTACTTCTTTGTTTTCAGTAAACGCATACTGAGAAAGCCTGCCAAAAAGATAACAATGGTTCCGAAGACAATAGTCAGGTTAGCATGAAACGGGCTTGCATATTCGCTCATAAAACCATCTTTAAAGAAGATAGGAGACAAGCTCATCCAGACGACAACGATAATGCCACAGATCACTCCCAAAACGGCGTCAACATTCCGCGCCTTCTTTGAAATATACCCCAGCAGGAAGAGTCCCAGCATACCACCGCTGAAGATGGAGGACAAAGCCCACCAGGCATCCAGCGCACTCTCTACGTTCAGAAATGCCAGCGCTACGAAAATACCGATTATTCCGATCAGTACATTCGAAACATACAAGGCTCTCACCGATTGTTTTTCTGTCGGTCTCTTATTTATATAACGGGCATAATAGTCCGTCAGAATGATAGTAGCCGAACTTGTAATGCTTGTAGCCACCGTACTCATTCCCGCCGCGAAAATGGAGGCAATCAATAATCCGGTAAGTCCGGTCGGAAGCGCATGTACAATAAAATAGGGAAAGACCGCGTCCCCCTCGACCCCTGCCGGAAGCAGTTCCGGAAACGTCTTGTAATATGCATACAATGCCGTACCTATCATAAAGAACACTGCAGAAACCGGAATAAACAAATAACCTCCGAAGAGAGCGGAGAACTTAGCCTGTTTATCACTCTTTGCCGTCAAATAACGCTGTACGTAGTTCTGATCAATACCATAATTCTGTAGATTGATAAATATACCGTAAATAAGGCATACCCAGAAAGTAGACTCGGTCAGACTGCTGCCGAAACTTCCCAAACTGAATTTCTGGTCAGTAATGGCTATCTGAAATACCTGCGCAGGCCCTTCGGGCATTTTAAACATCAGCACACAAAGGCAGGCTATCGCACCACCAATCAGAATAAATCCCTGAATCGCCTCCGTCCATATCACAGCTTTCAGACCACCCAGCATTGAATAGGCAATAATGGCAACGCTGGTTACTGCGATAATCATCTTAGTATCCCATCCCAGCAGGGCATTCATAGGCAATGCGAGCAGATACAGAATAGACCCCATCCGGGCAACCTGCGTCAAAAGATAACACGATGACGCATATACACGCGCCCAGGGACCAAAGCGTTCTTCCAGAAAACTGTAAGCCGATACGCTTCCGATAGAACGATAAAAGGGTACAAAGTATTTAGCAGCAAAATACGAGGCTATCGGAATGGACAAGCTGAATACAAAAGCATTCCAATCGGACATATAGGCCTTGCCCGGATAAGCCAGATAACTGATACTACTTACATACGTTGCGAAAATAGACATTCCCACAACCCAACCCGGAAGGGAACGTCCTGCCGAAGTAAATTCCTCCGACGAACGTTTCTTGTTGAAGAAAGAGCAGCCGAAGACAACAACTCCCCCCGTGAAGAATAAAAAGATAATAATGTCGAGAATAGACATAGCCGTTCATTTTTTCTTGATTAATTACCTGAGCACTACATCAACTCCCAAATTTTGAAGTGCCTTCCATATTTTTCCTCTTTCCCGTTGTTCGAACTTATGGAAAGGCGCAGCCACATAATCGCTGCATATTCCGAGTAGACTGAGAGCACATTTCAGACCTTTCAGGTAACTGGACCCATGTTGCCCTACCGTATATATCGTAGCACTGATTTGCATTACTTTTTCCTGCAAACGTCTCACTTCTTCCATATCTGCATTCTTCGCAGCGTTGTATAAGCTCACATACAATTCGGGGAACATATTCGCACCACCGTTTACGCCGCCATGAGCCCCCAGCAGTACGGATTCCGCCATAATTTCTTCCGGTCCCACCAGCATCGAGAAATCCGGATTATCTTTCATGGCATACATCACCGACTGGAAATAAACCGTATTTGCCGAACTGTCTTTAAAACCGATTACGCCGGGATTCTCCGCTATCCGCTGAATCGTAGCCGGTGCAAAGTTCACCTTTGTATGAGTCGGCATATTATACAAGAATAATGGTAACGGCAACTGAGGCAGCAGATGCTCATAAAACTCGATCAGTTCGGGCTGACCTGTCGCAAAGTAGTAAGGAGGAGCGGAAACGACGGCATCGGCTCCATGATCTGCCGCAAGGCAGGCAAGGTTCACACTCTCCACAATCGAAGTATCGGAAATACATACCAATACCGGCAACCGTCCTTTCGCTATACGGCAGGTATTTTTAATCATTTCCATCCTCAATTTATAACTGAGGCTCTGTGATTCACCGGTAGTTCCCAACACAAAAAGAGCATGTACTCCCCCTGCTATCAGATGTTCGATCAATCTTTGCAAACCTTCCACATCCAACACATCATCGTCCAACAAGGGAGTTACCAACGGAGGAATAATTCCTGATAAAGGAATATTCATTTTGTTATTCATAGTCTGATTCTTTTAATTTGTATATGATTGTTATTAATGATACTAATAAGACGGGGTATTTAGCATTTTGTAATCACATTATTCCATATCTGAAGAAAAGATTTTATATTTTTGTCGGCAAACAATCTATTATATAAAATCAGTTATGATGAAACATCCTCTTGCCCAATTCCTGTACTGTCCCGAATGCGGTTCTCCGCACTTCGAAGTGAACAACGAGAAGTCTAAGAAATGCACAGACTGCGGCTTTGTTTATTATTTCAATCCGTCTTCCGCTACCGTGGCACTGATTCTGAATGAAAAGAAGGAACTGCTGGTCTGCCGCCGTGCCAAAGAACCGGCCAAAGGGACACTCGACCTTCCCGGAGGATTTATCGACATGAACGAAACAGGAGAAGAAGGAGTAGGCAGGGAAGTATGGGAGGAAACAGGATTGAAGGTAGAAAAAGCGACCTATCAGTTCTCCCTGCCGAACATTTATATCTATTCCGGCTTTTCCGTTCATACGCTCGATATGTTCTTTCTCTGTACCGTAAAAGACATGAGCCATTTCTCGGCAATGGATGACGTGGCAGATTCTTTCTTCCTGCCATTATCAGAGATACGTCCGGAAGATTTCGGGCTGGATTCCATTCGGCGGGGACTTGTACAGTTTCTGGCTCAACACAATTAACTAAAAGGGGCACTAAACTTTTGGGTATCAGAAAACGTTTTAAATGAGGAAAATACTAAGATTCGTATTATCTTTGTAACCACCAATAATTATAAAACAACAATCACATGAAATTCAACATCAGACTTAATTACTCTCATCAGGAAGATAAAAAAGAGTCCAAAAAGAATAAGTATTTCGGATTCAAAATGGATGAGAGATAATTTACATAAAGATTTAAATGATTATAAAATAACTTTCAAAGGGTTTTCGTTGGAAGATATAGTCGTATTTTTGTCAAAACACTAGATTATGAAGAAAAGAATATCACGAATTATCTGCACCTTGTTGTGTTGTGCACCAATTGCCATCTCCGCACAGACAAGCGAAAAGATAACCTCTCCTGTCAACCTTTATAAAGAAGGGAAAGAGCTTTTCCAGGAAAAAAATTATGCAGCTGCCATACCTGCATTGAAAGCATTTGTAAAGCAAAAGCCAACAGCAAGTCTCCTTCAGGACGCAGAATATATGTTAGTCAGTTCGGCTTATGAACTGAAAGACAAAAACCGCATCGAGTTACTGCGCAAGTACCTCGACTGTTATCCGGATACTCCCTACGCCAACCGAATCTATTCACTACTGGCTTCCTGCTACTTCTACGAAGGGAAATATGATGAGGCCCTGGCACTCTTTAATTCTACACGGCTCGATCTACTGGGAAATGAGGAGCGCGACGACCGCACCTACCAACTGGCAACCTGCTACATGAAGACTGATAATCTGAAAGAAGCCGCCATCTGGTTCGAAACGTTACGTGCCAGCAGTCCCAAATATGCAAAGGACTGCAGTTACTATCTCGCTTATATCCGCTACACTCAGAAGCGCTATGATGAAGCGTTGAAAGACTTCCTCCCTTTGCAGGACGACCCGAAGTACAAAGAACTCGTACCTTACTACATAGCAGAAATCTATGCTATCAAAAAGAACTATGATAAGGCGCAGATCGTAGCACAAAACTACCTGTCGGCCTATCCGAACAACGAGCACGCTGCCGAGATGTACCGCATTCTGGGAGACGCTTACTACCATTTCGGACAATATCACCAGGCAGTGGAAGCATTCACCGGCTATCTGGACAGAGATCACTCTGCTCCCCGCCGGGATGCACTTTATATGCTGGGACTCTCCTATTACCAGACAAAAGTCTACTCCAAAGCAGCCGAAATGCTGGGACAAGTGACGACCGCCAACGATGCCCTGACCCAGAATGCTTACCTGCACATGGGACTCTCTTACCTGCAACTGGCAGAAAAAAACAAGGCACGTATGGCTTTCGAACAGGCAGCCGCCTCCAACGCCAACCTGCAGATTAAGGAACAGGCCGCTTACAACTATGCACTTTGCCTGCACGAAACATCCTACTCCGCTTTCGGTGAATCGGTTACTGCTTTTGAAAAATTCCTCAATGAATTCCCGACTTCTCCGTATGCCGAGAAAGTAAGCAACTATCTGGTAGAAGTTTATATGAATACCCGCAGCTACGAAGCTGCTTTAAAGTCAATCGAACGGATCGCCAAGCCGAGTGCACAGATCATGGAAGCCAAACAAAAGATTCTCTTCCAACTGGGTACACAGTCATTTGCCAATGCCAATTTCGAACAGGCTCTCCAATATCTGAACCAGTCCATCACCATCGGGCAGTACAACCGCCAAACAAAGGCGGACGCTTACTACTGGTGCGGAGAATCTTACTACCGCCTCAACCGGATGATGGAAGCCGCCCGCGATTTCAACGCTTACCTGCAACTGACCACGCAGCCCAATAATGAAATGTATGCGCTCGCCAACTACAACCTAGGATACATTGCTTTCCATCGTAAGGACTATACACAGGCAAGCAATTACTTCCAAAAGTATATCCAACTGGAAAAAGGCGAAAACAGAACAGCGCTTGCAGATGCCTACAACCGTATCGGAGACTGTCATCTAAATGTACGCAACTTTGAAGAAGCCAAGCACTACTACTCGCAAGCCGAACAAATGAATACTCCTTCCGGCGATTACTCCTTCTATCAGCTGGCACTGGTATCCGGTTTACAGAAAGACTATACCGGCAAAATCACTCTTCTGAACAGACTGGTCGGCAAATATCCTTCTTCTCCATACGCAGTGAATGCCATCTATGAGAAAGGACGTTCTTATGTACTGATGGATAACAACGGTCAGGCTATTACCTCTTTCAAGGAATTGCTGGAGAAATATCCCGAAAGCCCCGTCAGCCGGAAAGCTGCGGCTGAAATCGGTTTGCTGTATTATCAGAACGGCAACTTCGACCAGGCAATCAATGCGTACAAACAAGTGATTGAGAAATATCCGGGCAGCGAAGAAGCCCGCCTGGCAATGCGCGATATGAAATCTATCTATGTAGATTTGAACCGTATCGATGAATTTGCGGCTTTAGCCAATGCGATGCCGGGACACATCCGCTTTGACGCCAGCGAACAGGACTCACTTACGTATGCGGCTGCCGAAAAGATTTATGCACGTGGCAGAACAGAAGAAGCCAAGAGCAGCCTTAATAAATATCTGCAAACTTTCCCAGAAGGAGCATTTAGCCTGAATGCACATTATTACCTCTGCCAAATTGGAAATGAGCAGAAGAATTATGATATGGTGCTCCTCCACTCCGGAAAATTGCTTGAATATCCGAATAATCCATTCGCAGAAGAAGCGCTGATCATGCGTGCAGAAGTACAGTTCAACCAGCAACAGATGGCAGAAGCTCTGGCAAGCTACAAGATGCTGAAAGAAAAAGCTACCAATGTAGAACGCCGCCAGCTTGCCGAAACCGGCATCCTGCGTTGTGCCTTCCTGCTGAGAGACGATGTGGAAACAATTCATGCAGCAACCGAGGTGCTGGCTGAAGCCAAGCTTAGTCCGGAACTGAAGAATGAAGCTCTTTATTATCGTGCGAAGGCTTATAAGAATCAGAAAGCAGACAAGAAAGCATTGGATGATTTCCGCGAACTGGCCAAAGATACCCGCAATTCTTATGGTGCCGAAGCTAAATACCAGGTTGCCCAAGCACTTTACGATGCCCAAGAATATGCAGCGGCAGAAAAAGAGCTGCTCAACTACATCGAACAGAGTACGCCACACGCTTATTGGCTGGCACGCAGCTTTGTCCTCCTGTCGGACGTATATGTCGCTATGGGTAAAGACCTCGACGCACGCCAGTATCTGCTGAGTCTGCAACAGAATTACCAGGGCAATGACGATATCGAGAGCATGATTGAAGACAGACTAAAGAAACTAAACAAGTAAAGATTGAAAAGTATGAAACGAACTCTTTATATAGCAGGAGGCTTTACACTGGCATTTCTGATGCCGTTCAACCTTCAGGCACAGAATACTCAGCCGAAAGATACGACCATGAACCGCACGGTCGTCGTAGAACAGGAATATAATCCCGACATTCTGGATGCTTCCAAAGTGAATGTGCTGCCCAAAGTGGAAGAACCTACCGTCAGCAAAAAGGAAGTGGAATATGCCACTACTTTCTTCCCGGCTACCTCTATTCCTGCCGACCTAATGCGTCCCTATGTAGGAACGGAAGTGCAGCCCGGCAGCAAGCCCGGATATATACGCGCCGGATATGGAAACTACGGTAATCTGGATCTCCTTGCCAATTACCTGTTCCGTCTGTCGGACAGGGACAAGTTGAACGTCCGCTTTCAGATGGACGGAATGGATGGCAAACTGACTATGCCGGAAGCAGACACGAAATGGAACGCTTATTATTACCGTACCCGTGCGAATATCGATTATATCCACCAGTTCAACAAGGTAGATTTCAACATCGCCGCTAATTTCGGACTCAGCAATTTCAACCTTTCTCCGGTTCAGCCCGGCAAGCAGAAGTTTACTTCAGGAGACTTCCATCTGGGAGTAAAATCGACAGATGAAAATTATCCCATACAGTTCGAAGCGGAAACCAATCTGATGATGTACAACCGTCAGAACAATAACACTTTCTTTTTCAATGACAAAGTCGGAGAAACACAAGTGCATACCAAAGGATTGATCAGCGGCGCTATCAGCGACGAACAGAGCATCAACATCGGATTGGACATGCGTAATCTCATCTACAATAAAGACCTGAAACTTGCTGACGACCTCCAGGTATATGAGAACCGTACCACTCTGGCACTGAATCCGCATTATAAACTTAGCAGCGACAGCTGGAATCTGCGTGCAGGAGCCAATGTAGATCTCTCATTCGGCAGCGGTAAATCATTCCGCGTGTCTCCGGATGTAACAGCACAGTATATCTTCTCCGACAGCTACGTACTCTATGCGCAAGCTACCGGAGGCAAGCTGGTCAACGATTTCCGCAGACAGGAAACGATCTGTCCTTATGCCTTGCCGGCAGGCCCTATTCTTGATACATACGAACAGCTGAATGCAGCGATAGGATTTAAAGCGAGTCCTTATCCCGGATTATGGATCAATCTGTATGGCGGTTATCAGGATTTGAAAGACGATTTCTTTGAGGTACAGGAAGAAACATTTGTCAACTATGATCCCTCACTTGCCGGTGATGCTCAGGAAGGGAATTCCTCGTCTCCGGTCACAGCACATCAATATCTGAATCTGGAATTTAGCAATGCCAACAACTTCTACGCCGGTATGAAGATCAGCTATGAATACAAAGACCTCATTGCATTGTCCGCTGCTGGAACTTACCGTAACTGGGATGCGAAAGAAAAATACAGCCTGTATATGAAACCCGCCTGCGAAATTAATTTCAGCGCAGACTTCCGCCCGATCACAGGACTGAATATCAATCTCGGTTACGATTATATCGGACGCACAAAGGTAGAAGGCATTAAAGCCGCAGCAGTCAGCGACCTGCATGCCGGAGCCAGCTATAATGTGTTCAAAGGAGTATCCGTGTATGCCCGGATTAATAATATCCTCAATAAGAAATACCAGTATTATCTGGGCTATCCTACAGAAGGTCTTAACTTCCTGGGAGGATTAAGCTTCAGCTTCTAGACAAGACATATTCTCCAAAGAGAAGAACCAATCAGATGCCCATCCTGTTATTGCCTATGTGCAACATAACAGGATGGGCTTTTTTATTGTTCCTTACAAAGCCTCCTTTTCCATCCCGTCTATAATTTTGTATCAAGGTCTACCCATTTGTTACAGATAGTGTTTCTAGCTATTTGTGCACCTAATTTGGTGAATATTGCACGTCCCTTTTTCACATCGCCCCTAATTTTGCATCATCATTAAAAGATAAATGAAGTTAACCTTATTGCACATAAGCAAAGGATATATTTAGAAACTGAAGAGAGAATAAAGAGAATAAAAGTCACCCCAACCCGGTTGACCTAACTATAAACTAAATATATTATTAACCTATCAAATTAAACAGTATGAGAAACGCGCTCAATTTAAGATTCTGCTTTCTTGTTACGTTTCTTTTATTCATACCGATGATGTATGCCTTGCCCCCGGAAGGTATCACAATTAAAGGTAGAGTAACGGATGAAACACTCAAAGAAGGCGTTCCCGGAGCTAATGTGACTGTGAAAGGCACGAGCATTGGGACTATCACAGACTTTGACGGTAACTTTACGATCGTCGCCCCAAGCAAAAAATCCGTATTAAACATCTCCTTTATCGGGTACGTAACCCAGGAGATCGTGGTCGGAGACAGAACAATCATCAATGTTTCCTTAAAAGAAGATGCACAGAACCTCGGTGAAGTGGAAGTTGTAGCTATCGCCTATGGTAATCAGGACAAGCGCATGCTTACCAGTGCCGTCTCCTCCATTGACAACAAAGAGCTGATCAAATCTCCGGCAACAAGTATCACGAACCTCCTCGCAGGAGCATTGCCGGGTGTATCTTCCGTACAGACTACCGGACAGCCTGGTAAAGATGCTGCTGCCATCTACGTACGTGGTGTCGGTTCATTAAATGATTCACAATCCAAGCCCCTGGTTTTAGTAGACGGAATAGAACGTGAGTTTTCACAAATCGACCCGAACGAAATCGAAAGTATTTCAGTATTGAAAGACGCCTCTTCCACCGCTGTATTCGGAGTAAGAGGTGCTAATGGCGTTGTATTGATCACCACCCGAAGAGGTAAAGCAGGCAAAACGCAGATTTCCGCCAGCACCAAACTGGGTCTGCAACAACCCATCTCACTGGTAGAGCAGACCGGAAGTTACGAGTTCGCACGCTTCTGGAATATGAAGCAGGAGATGGACCACGTTACGAATCCTAAGTTATACTTCACTCCAGAACAGGTAGAAGCCTATCGCACCGGCTCAGACCCCATCATGTATCCCAGTATGGACTGGAAGAAGTATATTTTTAATAATATCTATCTTCAAAGCCAGAACAACCTAAATATCTCCGGCGGTAGCGATAATGTACGATACTTCATCTCAGTAGGTTATACTTATCAGAACGGACTTCTGAAAGAACTTCCCGGACAAATGTACGACAATAACTATCGTTACAACCGCTATAACTACCGCGCCAATATCGATGCCAATCTGACCAAGACCACTTCGATGAAACTCGGTGTCGGTGGTGTTTTAGGTAAGATACAGGAACCGCGCAGCGTCGTTTCGGGTACAGGAGAAGACCAAAACCCCTGGGTAATCGCACAGATCTGGTCACATCCGTTTGCCGGACCGGGATTTATCAACGGAGTACGTACACTGATTCCTAAAGATATGGTTCCGCTGGGAGAAGTGATGCGTGACGGTATGTTCGTATTCTACGGACAAGGGTACAATCAGACATATGACACTACATTGAATCTGGATTTGGACATCACACAGAAACTGGACTTTATCACTCCGGGACTGAGTGTTTCCGTGAAAGGTGCTTACGACAATAAGTTCAAACTGGAAAAAGTACGTACGGGAGGCGCCATCGAAGCGCAGACTGTGTACTACAAATCATACTTTGACACCAACGGTACGATGTCACAGACCGATCCCGACTACGATAAATCACTTATCTATGTTCCCAGCGGCAGCGATACTCCGCTCACTTACTCGGAAAGCAGCGGACGCGGACAGAACTGGTATCTGGAGGGACGTATCAACTATGACCGTACATTCGGCGACCACAGAATATCCGGTCTGTTCCTTTACAATCAGTCGCGTAATTATTATCCGGACAGCTACACTTATCTGCCCCGTAACTACGTAGGACTGGTAGGACGCGCTACTTATGCCTATCAAAGCAAATATCTGCTCGACGTAAACGTCGGCTACAACGGTTCGGAGAACTTTGCTCCGGGCAGCACACGTTTCGGTGTATTCCCTTCCTTCTCTGCCGGCTGGATCGCAACTGCCGAGAAGTTTATGGAAAACCAGAAAATCGTAGACTACCTGAAACTCAGAGCATCCTGGGGACGTGTAGGTAATGACAAGGGTGTAGACTCACGTTTTATGTACATGCCTGCCGTATGGGGATCATCGGGCAGTTACAGCTTCGGTGTGGACAATCCGATTTCCCAATCGGCAGCAGCCATCTCACGTATGGGTAATCCGGCAGTAACCTGGGAAACAGCCGACAAGCAGAACTACGGTATCGATCTTAAATTCTTCAACAGTCGCCTGTCCGCTACCTTCGACTACTTTATCGAACACCGCACAGGTATTCTGATCTCTCCGGAATCGACTCCAAGCATCATCGCAACCGCACTGCCTAACCTGAACATTGGTAAGGTAGACAACCACGGTTACGAAGTTTCTCTTGGCTGGCGCGATAAGATCGGAAAAGACTTCAATTATTATGTGGATGCCAACGTCTCTTTCGCACGCAACAAAATCCTCTATATGGACGAAGTGCCCAAGCAATTCTCTTATATGAACCAGACCGGTGGCTCTACCGGACGTCAGACCGGAGTATACAACTATATCCGTCTCTATCAGTACAGCGACTTCATCACCGGAGCCGACGGCGAACTGACCTTAAAGCCGGAATTGCCTCAGCCTTATCAGAAGGTATATCCGGGTGACGCCATGTATGCCGACCTCAATGGAGACCATATCGTGGACGGTAATGACAAGAGCGTAGCAGGTTATGCTACCCGTCCGGAATACGTTTTCGGTATGAACATGGGATTTGACTGGAAGGGATTCAACTTCACCATGCAATGGGTAGGTTCCAAGAACGTTAACAGAATGTATGACATCGAATACCGTATCCCCTATACAAATGCCGGAAAGCGTGGTTTGCTGACCTACTTCTACGACGGTTGCTGGACTCCGGACAACCAACTGGGAGCTACTTATCCGCGACCGTCGGAAGAATCGGAAAGCTGGAACTCCGAACCTTCTACCCTCTGGTTGGTAGATGCTTCCTATCTCCGTTTGAAGAGTCTGAGCTTCGGTTATACCATCACCGGAAAGAAATTCCTGAAGAAACTGGGCCTCAGCTCACTCGGATTAAACTTCAGCGGCTACAACCTGCTGACCTTCTCACCGCTTAAATATCTTGATCCGGAAAGTGATCCTAACCGGTTCGGAGATTATCCGCTGATCAAAGTATATAGCTTCGGTTTAAATCTTAACTTCTAAAAAACGACTGTATGAATAGAATAATAAAAGGACTCGGAATAGCATTAGGTTGCGTACTGATAGCCTCCTCCTGTTCTGAAATCAGCTTCGGGGATAAATTTCTGGGCGACCAGCCTGAGAGTTCCGGAGCGACTACCGAAGAAATGTTCTCTTCGAAAATAAATGCCGAAAAGGTGCTGACCCAAGCATACACCGGACTACCCTACGGATTGCCGACCGGTTCCGACTTTAAATTGGGTGTGAACATCCTTGAATCAATCACAGACTTATGCTATAGTTTCCGTGATAATATCAGTGACGGTCCTGTCAAGCTCTATTACAACGGAGCACTCAGCGCCAACAATGTCCCCAAAAATTCCGCTTACCGTTATGGAAGCAAATCCGACTGGACTACGATCCGTTATGCCTGGTTGTATATTGAGAACGTAGAAAAAGTGCCCGACATGACAGCCAGTGAAAAAAGCGAACGAATTGCGGAAGCCAAAGTTTTGATCTCCCTCTGCTATTTCGAAATGCTGAAATACGTAGGCGGTGTGACATGGCTGGACCACTATGTAGACGTAAACGAGACAATGAATTTCCCCCGTATCACTTTTGCCGAGACGGTAGAGAAGATCGTTGGACTGCTCAACGAAGCGATCAACTCCAACCTGGCTTGGAAAGCGGAGAAAGCAGATGACGGACGTATGACCCTCGCAGGTGCGATGGCATTAAAGTTCAAGGTACTGCAATGGGCAGCCAGTCCGACTTTCAACTCCAACACCAAATGGCATCCGGAAGCAGACGAATATACCTGTTACGGAAACTACAGCGACCAACGCTGGAAAGATGCCGCCGAAGCAGGTGCAGCCTTCTTCACGGAAGTACAGAGACGGGGTGAATACGAACTGATTCAACCTACGGAAGAAACGCACCGGGCAAGACGTCTGGCCTATCGTCAGGCCTATTACAACCGTGGCGGAACAGAAATACTAATCTCCACCCGCAAGGGATACGGTTCCGGTGTTCACGAGAGTTTTATCGGTCAACGTTATTACAGCGGCCCTACATTGAACTATGTAGATATGTTTCCGTGGGAAGACGGAACTGATTTTCCGGCAAATTTCGACTGGAAGTCACCCTCCAAGCAACCGTTCTTTACAAAAGGCGAAATGGTGCCCACCCGCGACCCGCGTCTGTATGAAAATGTAGCTTGCCCCGGAGACACCTACTGTAACGGAACAACCGCTCCTGTTTATATCAACCACGCCGACTACAAAGACGGTAGCGGATTCCTGATCATGAAGTACATCTTACAGGAAAACAACGACCGCGAAGGTCCGGTACAATGGTCACACACCCGTCTGGCGGAAATCATGCTGGGATATGCGGAAGTACTCAACGAAGTCAACGGACGCCCTACCGACGAAGCTTACAAAATGGTAAACGATGTACGAAAGAGAGTAGGTCTGCCGGAACTTTCCAAGGCGATGAATCACGATCAGTTCCTCGAAGCCGTACTGAGAGAAAGAGCACTCGAATTAGGATTTGAAGAAGTACGCTGGTTCGACCTCGTTCGCAGAGACCGTCAGAGCGACTTCAAAAAGAAGTTGTACGGACTCAGAAGCAGAGGTAACGACCTGAACAATCCGACTGAGTTCACCTTCGAGAAGATCGAACTGGGAGACCATTACTGGGCTACCAACTGGGATACCAAGTGGTATCTGGCTCCGATTCCTCAGGAGGAAATCAACAAGCAATATGGAATGACCCAAAACCCGGGCTGGTAAATGACACGTTAACTAATATCGTTTGAACAATGAATAAAATAAATTATATATTAATCACTCTGCTCCTGGGAGGTTCGGTATCCCTGAATGCACAGACATCCAAAGCTGCTTCGGAAATGCAGCTGGCAGATACACTGAGCATCGGCTACCAGATGAACGTATCTTCCCGGACCAGCAGTTACTCTATCAACGGAGTCAATGCTTCCGCATTCGAAAAATCCCCGTACATAGATATCAGCAAAGCTTTGTATGGAAAAGTGGCAGGTCTGAATGTATATCAGGGTACAGGCTCGTCAGCCGATAACGTATCCACCCTCTCTATACACGGAAATGCCCCGCTAGTATTAATTGATGGTTTCCCACGTGATATCAGTGACATCACTTCGATGGAAATCGAATCATGCTACGTTCTGAAAGATGCGGCGGCAGCTGCTCTTTATGGTATGCGTGGTGCGAACGGAGTAGTACTGATCACGACTAAACGCGGAATAAGCAATGGCCTGAAGGTAAATGTGGACTATAATTTCGGTGTCAATACCCAATTCCGTTCTCCGGACTTCGCAGATGCCTATACGTATGCGAACGCTCTTAACACCGCATTAAGCGGAGACGGTCTGCCTGCACGCTACAATGCGCAGGAACTGGATGCTTTCCGGACAGGAATCTATCCGTATGATTATCCGAATGTAGACTGGTGGAATGAAACGCTGAACAACACAGGATTGACCCACAACCTGAAAATGTCTTTCAGCGGAGGTAGTGACAAGTTCCGTTTTTACACGGTAGTAGACTATTACCGGGATCGCTCCATGTTGAAGAAAAACACGGAAGATACACGTTTCGACACTACTCCGACAGACACACGTCTGACCGTGCGTACCAATCTGGACGTAAAAGTAACGGAAAGCACATTGCTGAAAGCCGGCATTGTAGGCAGACTGAAAGAATTCAGAGGTACCCGCTATGGACGCAGCGCTATCTTCAACAGAATCTATGGCATTCCATCCGCTGCATTCCCCATTCGTTATGAGAATGGTATTTATGGAGGTAGCTCTGTGTACGGAACCGGTAATCCGGTAGCTCTGTTGAAAGACTACGGACACATCCGTAACGTCTACGGAACACTACTCGCCGACCTGAGCATCCGTCAGGATTTGGGTGCGTTGACCAAAGGGCTGGCAGCCGAAGCATCCGTCTCTTTCGATAATATCGGAGGAATGAATGAAACCACCAATAAAGAGTATCGTTACATGAACAGCAATGCAAGTATCACCAGCGATGGTACACTGGTGACAACTCCTGCCATTTATGGTACAGACTCCGAAACACTGGGACACAACCAGCCTTTCGAAAGACTGATGCTACGCAGCGATTTCCAGGCAAAAGTGGATTATAACCGCACTTTTGGCAAACATCAGGTGGGAGGAGCATTGATTTATGATATGCAGTCTGTTGTCAAAAACGGCAGAAACAACTCTCAGAAGAATCAGTCTGTGCTGGTGAACGCCACATATACTTACGACAACCGTTACAGCCTCAATGCCGTATTCAACCGCTCGGGATCAGCTTACCTGCCCGACGGAGACAAATACTCGAACTATCCTGCCGTTTCCGCTGCATGGATCGTCTCCAACGAAGCATTTATGGAAAAGGTGACACCGATCAATCTCTTTAAGATTCGCGCCTCTTACGGTCTGTCCGGATGGGACGGCAATCTGAGCCACGAACTATGGCGTCAGTCTTATGGCAGCGGCGGTGCCGGTTATAACTTCGGAGTGAATGCCGGAGGACAGTCCGGTGGCAGTGAAGGCGATTTGCCGGTTATCGGCCTGGTAGCGGAAAAATCACAGAAAGCGACTTTCGGATTTGATCTCGCCGCTTTTGATAATCGTTTGAATGCAACAGTAGAAGGTTTCTACGAAAAACGTTCGGATATACTTGTGTCAGGTGCCAATTCTACTTCCGGTATTATCGGTATCACAGTAGGTCAGGTGAACGAAGGAATCTATAAATACAAAGGACTGGATGCTTCTTTGAGTTGGAATGATAAGATCGGTGATTTCCATTATGGTGTTGGCGCAAGTATGTCATATCTGAACTCAGAGGTAGTCAATGTAAACCAGGCATATCAGGAATACGACTACTTGTACACCAAGGGCAATCGTATCGGACAGATGTACGGTCTGGAAGCTATCGGCTTCTTCAACAGCCAGCAGGAAATCAACAACAGTCCGCAACAAACCTTCTCTGACGTAGCTCCCGGTGACGTGAAATACAAAGATCAGAACGGTGACAACCGCATCGACGAGAAAGACGTTGTGAAAATGTTCGGTTCATCTGTTCCACGCTTCTATTTCGGATTCAACCTGAACTTCTCGTACAAGAGATTTGAACTTTCTGCTGATTTCCAGGGAATGACAGGAGTCACTGTTTCATTGCTCAACAGTCCGCTTTACATTCCACTTGCAAGCAATGGAAACATCTCGAATACATTCCTGAATGAAGAAATAAGCTGGACACCGGAGAATAAAGCCAATGCAACCATGCCGAGACTGACTACGCAGGAAAATCTGAACAACTATCGCGCCAGCTCACTGTGGTACCGTGACGGTTCATTCCTGAAACTGCGTAACCTATTGGTAGCTTATACTTTCCCGAAATCGCAGACTCGTTTTGCCGACCTGAAAGTATTCGTACAAGGCACCAATCTGTTCTCATTAGACAATCTCCATTTTGCCGACCCGGAACAACTTGGCATCGCTTATCCGTCGACAAGAAGTTATTGGGCAGGTATCAAACTTAATTTTTAATGCAAAGTAACAAATGAACATTATGAGAACCAAATACATACTCTTAACCATTTTGTCTTCGTTGGTCTTTGCTTCGTGCAACTACCTTGACTTTGATGAAACGAACAACCTGAAGACAAAAGAAGACATGTACAAGTATTTCGGTACAAGCAAATCAATGCTTACCCATGTATACTCATACATGCCGCAAGGCTACCAACTGTTTGCGACCTCCGGTGGACTCTTCACCGAAGATATGTATTCCATGCGCGACTGCGCCAGTGATGACGGCGAATTCGGAGCCTATGCAGATAATATCCAGAATACCAATAACGGTAACTGGTCGCCTATTAAAACTTATGACGATTCATGGACCCTGTATCGTGGTATACGTGCCGCCAACAGTTTTATAGCAGAGATTGCCCAAGTGGACTTCACACGCTATGAGCACGACGGACAATATACAAACTGGATGAAGCAGCTAAAATATTTCCCTTACGAAGCCAGAGTGCTGCGGGCACACTACTTCTTTGAACTGGCACGCCGCTACGGTGACATCGCCATGCCATTGGAAGTACTGACTGAGGAGGAAGCCAATACAATCGGCAAGACACCATTCAGCGAAGTAATCAGCTTCATTGTCAGTGAATGCGACGACGCTGCCAATAACTTGCCGGACAGCTATATAAACGAACCGGGAGCAGAAATCGGCAGAGTGACCAAAGGCTTTGCCATGGCAGTAAAGTCAAAAGCACTGCTATATGCTGCCAGTAAGCTACACAATCCTTCTATGGATACCGAATTGTGGAAAAAGTCTGCCAAAGCAGCAATAGATATTATCAACACAGGGCTTTACTCTCTCGACCCCCAGGAGAGTGCCAACAACCTCGACTCAAAAGAAGTTGTACTGATGAGGATCAATGGTGATGATTCGAACTTCGAAATGTTTAACTTCCCGCTTCGCATGATTGCGGGAGCACGCACTTCCAGTCTTATCCCATACAGCAACTACCCATCACAAAACCTTGTGGACGCATTCGAGACAGTCAACGGTTACAAAGTAACCCTAGAAAACACAGGATGGGTTTGCGAAGACCCTGCATTTGACCCGCAATCACCTTATGAGAATCGTGACAAACGTTTCTACCGCGCTATTCTTGCTAATGGAATGTCGTTTAAAGACTACACCATTGAAACCTTTAAAGGTGGCGCCGACGACGGAATCGTATCACAAGGCGGTTCACCGACAGGATACTTCCTGCGCAAATACATTCAGGAAGCTACCAGCTTCGAACCGGGTAAAGAAGCTGTCAGCAAGCATCATTGGGTGATTTACCGCTATGCGGAAACATTGCTAACGTATGCGGAATCTATGGTCAACGCTTTCAATGATGTCAATTACACAGATGAGACTTATAAGTATTCTGCTCTGTGGGCTATCAATGAAGTGAGAAAGAATGCCGATATGCCGTTGATTCCTTCCATGGGAAAAGAAGATTTCCTTGAACGCCTGTACAATGAATGGCGTGTAGAGTTTGCTTTCGAAGATCATCGTTTCTGGGATGTACGGAGATGGAAGATTGCCGATACTACCCAGCGGGAACTATACGGAGTAAAGATCGAGAAGCAGGCGGACGGCACGTTCAACTTCTACAAGAACCTTTACGAAACCCGTAACTGGAGAGATTGTATGTATCTGTATCCGATCCCTCAAAGCGAACTATACAAGAATACAAACTTAAATCCTCAAAACACAGGATGGTAATTAATTGTCTAATCTAATATTTAAAAGATATATGAAAAAGTTATATAGCAACACGTTAATGCAACTGATTCTTGCACTGTGCACATTCAGTTTTGTAGCATGCCAGGAGTTCGACATCGACTCACAGCCGGAAGGCCCTCTCAATATCCAGATAGATGCTCTGGAGTCTTACACTGCTTTGGCAACTTCTCCAAGCAATGTAGTGTTCAACATCAGCTCCAACACTCCCTGGACGATCGAAAGCGACCAGCAGTGGTGTAAGCCGACTCCTTCGATGAGTGCAGCCAGTTCACTGGTGTCGGAGATTGTGGTGACAATGGAAAACAATACAGGAAAGAAAGCACGTACAGCCAAACTGACTATCAAGGCAGAAGGCGTTGAAGGCACCAAGGTAGTTACTATCGAGCAGGCTTCGAAAGAAGACTTGGTGGTGGTTCCTTACGATGAACTGGTACCGACAGAAGGCGGCAGCATCACCTTTACCATTGCTTCCAACAAAGCTTGGGAAATCATTCCTTCCACCGCTTTCCTTTCCAATATCGACAAAACATCCGGTACAGGTAATGAAGATGCCATAGCAGAAACCGTAACTGTGACACTGCCCGCCAATGCAGGTGCCAAGAGAGCAGGCACGCTGACTGTAAAAACAGAGTTTGAAGAATACACCTTTACCATTACTCAGAATGGAGTGATCATTGAACTGGAAGAAGATCCCGAAAGTACAACAATCAGCATGCCCGGAACAGGCAGTGGTATGGAAAAGACTGTACTGATTCGCGCAAACAAAGAATGGAAAGTTGAAGTTCCTAAGGAATATCAGAGTTGGCTGAAAGCTGAGGCACTGAGTGAAACAGAGTTGAAAGTAACGACAACAACGACTAATAATCTGATGGTAAACCGTGTCGGCCACATCATTATGAAGACCAAAGAAGTCATCGACGGATTTGACGGCATTACGTTCGACATCAGTCAAGGTACTGCTTTCTGGAAAGAAGGAGGAGCAGATAACTATGTTGTGGATGAGGAAACCGGTTACATGACACTCTATGGCAGTGGAATAGTCACCAACTATTTATTCAAAAAAGGACGTCTCGCATTCGATTTCGAATCTATCAATTTAACCGGAGAAGATTGGATTGAGTTTAATATGTGGCCCAACTCAGGAAATACAAACTTCCATTTGCATTTCTACGCAAATAAAGAAAGTAACTTCACTTGTGGAGGTTCAGGCTTAAACTGGACTCAGAAAACATTTACCTGGACATCGGAACAAACGAATGTAGTGAAGAAGATTGAATTCCTTGTTGTCAACAAAGAAGAAGGTTCGAACGCATTAGTTCTTAAACTGATTATTGATGGTGTTGAGGTTGCCGTATTAGATAATAACATAACCGATCCTTATGCAACCGAACCGGGAGCACCTGTATACTTCAGGATGCATACCACAAATAAAGCTTCCAATTTCACCGTGAAGTCTATCACATGGGAACCAGTAGAATAATAACCGAACCCTAAAATTCAAGAGTATGAGATTAAATATCAGAAAATCAATAATTACAGGCATTTCTCTTGCCACATTGCTACCTGCATTCTCTTTATTGCAGGGCTGCGATGACAGTGAAGCAGAGAAATGGGTAGACCTGCGCTATAGAGTAGAAGACTCCTATCTGGTTGAAGCGAAAAATCCGGAACCAGTCTCCTTCCAGGTCAAGTCAACTGACCCGTGGGAAGTATTCGGAAAATATGATTGGTACACCATCTCACCCAGTACGGGTGAGGCAGGTGAGACCTACACCGTAACTGTTACCTGCAAAGAAAACACTGAATTGGACGACCGTATAGACACACTCAACATTAAAAGTGACTACTGGACCGGAAAAAGATTCGTTCTGACCCAGAAAGGTACTGCTTACCTGAATGTAGAAGGCGTGGATATGATCGACCAGGAAGGAAACAGCGAAACATTCAGCGTACTCAGCAATCAGAAATGGACTGCTAAAGTAACAGACGGTGATGTTTGGCTCTCCATCCAATCCGGAGCATCGGGCGAAATGAACGGAGAAATTACTGTCACCGCTTCACCGAATACAGGCGAACAACGTACCGGTATTGTAACCATCTATGACCGGCACGGGAAAATAGCCAGAGAAGTACAATGTATACAAGACGGTGTGTTGCTGACACCAGATACACCGGAAAACGGTAAGTGGTTTGCTATGTATGAACAGGCTCAGCAACTCACCATCCATGTAGAATCGAATGCAGAATGGGAAGTATCCAAAGAAAACGAAGCGGATGATACCTGGTATCACTTCGAAAAGACTTCATTCGACGGTTCTGCCGACATCGTGATTAACGTAGACGCACACGAAGGCTCTTCTGTCCGTACCGGAATTATTGTACTGAGCACCAAAGCTGCCGAAGGCGCTACTCCGCTTATGAAGACAATCAAGATTAAACAAGCGAATCCACAAAGACCTGTGGTTACTGAAGTAAACAGATCCATCAGCGGTGCTTACTACGGACCGGGTGGTTTAATGCCGGGTCATTACAGCTTCTATTGGGAACCGCTTGGCGACGCCAGTCTGACTACTTTCTTCTCTTGGAGCGGAAAAGCATTTGACGGAGGAGACGTAGAACTTCGCTTCCATATTCTGAGCAAACGGACTCAATTAAGTACAAGACCGTGGAACGGTGACGTATACAATGAGAACAGCGGCCGTGATGTAGATACCAGCAAGCCAAACGTATTATCATTCGAGATACGCGAAGCTATAGATGCCAATGATCCAACTCAATCATGGATTTACTCGGAATGGATTCTCAACGGTACAGTCATAGGAAAAGCAACCAGCGACGGTGTGATAGACGCTAACGGTACAAGTGATACTTACAAAGTACCATTCTCGGATACCAAAGATGGTGGTAATTTCTCGATGACAATTTCCGGCGGCAGTGCCACACTGACTAAATGGGAATACATCGCTCCACTAGTATGGGGAGACTAATTCTCTAAAGATAGTGATTGCCTGAACTCCCCCAATCAGGCAATCGCTTCTAACAAACTCAAAAATCAATAAAAAGAAAAGAGTATGATGAAAAGAAAAATATTACTTATACTGAACATGGCAATCATCGGATTTTCCACTGCTGCCTGTTCGGATGATGAGACCAATTACATCACTCCGGAAAAGAAATATCCGCTCACCGCTTTTGCCGTAGCAGTAAATAATGTGTCAGCGAATACGACTTCCTATTATCATGGGAAGATAGACCAGACAACCCACAGAGTGGAAATCGGTACGATCGAGGATGCCAATACCATCACCGGCGTAGACTATACGCTAATGAGCGACGGAGCCACCATCTCACCGGACCCGGCAACATTTGTACACAACTGGAAAAAAGAACAGACAGTAACCGTCACCACCGAAGACAATCAAACAACGACCTATACTATCGTACTGACCAAGTTTGACGACACCATGAAGGACGTTCTCTTCATGGACGAGTTTGACGTGGACGGCAATCCGGACCCGACCAAATGGGTACTCTGCCAGAAAGCAGGTTCCGACTGGAACGACGAAATGTCCGAAAGCTATGACCAGGCTTACGTAAAAGACGGCAGACTGATACTCAAAGCTGAAAAAATAGGCAACGAATACAAAGCCGGAGGTATCGAGACACAAGGCAAGTTTGACTTCACCTTCGGACGGGTAGAAGTAAAAGCCAAAATCACCAGTTACCCCAACGGTGCATTCCCCGCTATCTGGATGATGCCGAAGAAATATATCTATGACGGATGGCCGAATTGCGGAGAAATCGATATCATGGAACATGTGAAACAGGAATCCGCGATCCATCATACGATACATACTCACTACACGTATGATTTGAACATCAAAGATCCGTCCAACACCGCACAAGTAACTTGCAATTATCAGGACTGGAACATCTACGCTTTAGAATGGAGCGAAGACAAACTGACTTTCTTCGTCAATGGACAGGAGACTTTCTCTTATTCAAACCTGAAACTGGAGAATGAAGCAGAAATGAAGCAATGGCCGTTCACAAAAGATTCTTCATTCTATCTCATCCTGAACATGGGATTAGGAGGAGACAGACCGGGCTCATGGGCAGGTCCTATCGATGATGCCAACTTACCTGCCATCATGGAAATTGACTGGGTGAAAATAACCAAGTTAGATAAATAGGTTTTAAGGTAGGAGCCAAGGTTTTTAGGAACTTCTAAAGAAAAGAGGAGGTTTACATAGTCTCCTCTTTTCGCTTTATTGACACCAATTCCATTGTTAGGAAGTATTTGATATAATATGATGAAAATTAAGCCTAAAAACAAAGATGGCAGTAACCAGAAAAAATATAGTATCCTTACTTATCGGATTCCTTTTATTAGGCTTGCTATTCCATCCGATCAAAGAAATACCTGATGTTCCTCATCAATCATTCTTGTTTACCTGTACGTTCCTGGCGACAGTAATAGGTATTGCAGCTTTCTATCCCACTAAGCCATTCATTCAACGACTAACTATTATAGACTTGTTAGTCATTCTAATAGCGGTAGGGAGCATATACTTTTATCCTCCTAACTCTAACCTTCTCGGATTAGCCCGTTTTGCTCTGATCATACTATATTGGAGCATACGTCAGACAGGAGGATTAAATGGCACTCTCTTATATACTATCATTCTCATAACTATTTTAGTTCTGTCAATGATCGGTTATATGCAAATACTGCATATACTTCCCTCCCATCATCCTCATTTTGATATAACAGGTCCTTATGGAAACCCTACGATTTATGCCGGAATATTATGCTTGTTACTGAGTGCTCCTATTGTGGTATTATCTCATTTCAAGTCAGATACCATCCATAAATATACTTATTTAGTAAGTTTTCTTACATGTATTGTAGCTCTGCCCATATTGTGGCTTACTCACTGTCGTTCTGCCTGGATAGCAGTATTGGCTATCATCAGCTATTCCATTTATTGTCGCTTTTCAATCTCTTTCCGATGGTGTATACTAACCTTGATTACAATTTCGCTACTTTCCTGCTTGCTATATCAGTTCAAACCGGCCTCAGCTGATGGAAGAATACTGATCTGGAAAATTACCACACAAATGATAAAAGAGAAGCCTTTTACCGGGTTTGGTCCTCATGGTTTTACTGCCAACTATATGCATTTTCAAAGTGAATATCTGAAAAAAGAAGGAAACATATATGAAAAACAGTTAGCAGATAATAACCACTATGTCTACAACGAACCTTTACGCTGGACAGTAGAATATGGAGTTGCAGGATTGCTACTTTATATTGGAATATTATATTGCATTTTCTCGTATAAGAAAAGCGAGATACAATCTTTATCCGCCCAGGCGATATACATAGCCGGACTTGTCTGGGGATTATTTTCTTATCCCGATCAGACTTTCCCGATTCTGGCTGTTATGACTATAGCACTGGCAGAAATGTCCAACAGACAAAGAGAATGTGTAATTAAACAACTTCCTCACAAATATATATTTCTGAAAGCAGTCATTTTCCTTGCCATAGCAGGACAGGGAGCTCTACTAATAAAAATGTTTCAATGCCACCGGGAGTTATATCAAATATCCCATCGTACTTCCGGCCAATCACCGGAAGAAATTATAACGAGCCTTTCACAGCTGGAAACAGCAATGAAGAATGAAACAATATTCTGGCCATACTATTGTCATACTCTTTACAAATCACAGAGAGACAGCATCTTACTGGACAAGATCACTTATTGGGAACAATTATATCCAAGCACACATACCTATATTCTTAAAGGCGACGCTCTACAACGTACAGACAAAATAAAAGAGGCTGAAACAGCTTATTGGGCAGCTCACTTTATGGTACCCTCCCGACAGAAAGCACGATACAAGTTAGCTCTCATGTACTATCAGCAAAAGCGTATCTCTGAAGCAAACCGACTTGCCAATGAAGTGCTTACTGAAAAAGTAAAAGTATACGGTTTTGAAACCTATGAAATGCATAGAGAATTACGAAGGATTTTCGAAGATCAGCTACAATAATTATTCACTAGAATCTAAGAACATGAAAACAAAAAAAATCAAACGACCTGTTTGTTACTTTGTCGGACTTCTTGCCTTTGGTCTGATGCTGTATTCCTGCTTACAGGACGAAACAGATCTGGACTCACAGGAAACGACAGGAAAAATTATTAAAGGTAAAAACCGTGAGCTGAGTATAGATGTAGCACGGAGTTGGTACGAAGCTCGTCAGACACCTGTAGTTACTACCCGCTCTGTTGTTACCCATTTCGAGTTAATGACTAAGCTGCATTGGAAGAAAGGCTACGAAAATCGAAAAGGAAAGTTTGAAGTAGTGGAAGTCCCTCTATTGACAAGAGGAGGTGCAGTTTTAATGGATCGTGAAACTATGGAAAAATATAAGGAAAAAGAGCGCGGAAAGATACGAAACATCTCCCGAATGGTGATCATCAAGAATCTGGAAACAGGGGAAATCATCAATTTTGTGATGCATATCGTAGGTACTTATGACTATCTTATGAAAGCTAAACACTTTGAAGATAATAGTTACTTGTATCGTGCTCCTGATCTAAGTGGCAGTGTTTACTTCTATGAACCGGAAGGTGGCTTAGTTAATGGTTGGCAATATGAAAATGGAAAAATCGTAGCAACGATTAGCCAGGGGACAGAAGAAGGGCTAAAAATGCAAGCTACTGCGGATACACGTAGCGAAAGTTCAGAATGTCATTATGAAAGTGTCTTTGTTGAATATGATGAATGTACACCATTTATTTATGAAGATCCTGAATACGGAATCGGCTTCGGTATCGAGTGCCGTACTCGAACAAAATATGAAACCAAATTAGTATGCAACAACATATACCATGATGAAAATGGAAATGCCCATACATGGTTTCCTCCAGAAGTAGATAGTGGTGGTGGCGTTGGAGGAGGTTATCAACCAGTGGCTCCTAAAGCAAAAGCGATATTTCGTAATTCCAATATGACAGATAATAGCTGGAAAACAATTGAGAATCTACTTGATAAAATGACTAAGACCAAGATTGGTGAAGCTTTATATCACAAATTACAAGAAGCACTTAAAGGAAAAACTTTGATTATTCAATTTGTTAGTGACAACATGAATAGTAATTTCGATCCTGGTTTAGGAGGTATTAAAATGAGAATGGATATAACTAGCAGTGCTCTTTTGCATGAGATGGTTCATGCTCTCCAATCATATACAGAGCAAGAAACATGGAATGCAACGCAGTTGAATCGAGAATTCGAAGCACATCTCATTCAGCAAATATATATAAATAATTTGGGGGAAAGCGAAAGGACTTGGTGGTATGAAAAAAGCAAGAATGACTCTAGATGGAATGCAACACGTGATTTGATGAGATATATTGATGCATATGGCAATTTACAGCCAGGTATGACTGAAGGAGACTTACAGGATATAATAAAATCGAAAATTATTGATGGCTACCGAAGAGTAGGTTATGATAATTCAAATTATCCATGGCTTGAGAGTAGGAAAGGAACTGATAATTTTAAGAATTTACAAAATCTATATAAATAATACAGATAAATATTATGAAGAAAATATTAACATTCACTAGCTTTTTATTTAACATAGTGTTTGCTTTAGCGCAAACCACTAATTATTATGCAGTAACTAAAACTTTTAACGAGCAAGGATATACTTATCAATGTGACGTAGTTAAAGGAAGAGGCGTTACATTATATAATAAGAACAATAAATGGACATACGTAGACCAAATGAAAAAAGGTTCTAATACTCCATTTTATGTAACACCAGAAAACTTCAGCCCGTTATATGTTAATGACAAGAGTAAGGCTTATAATGATTCCATTTTCAAAGTAATTGTTAATAATGCTTTTGCTAATTATAAAGGAAAGATGAAAGGATTCGAACTGATCATTATTACTTGTACTGACTCTGAAACAGGAAGAATTAGTGAAGTTATCTTTGATTTTCCCAATTTTACTCCTTATGCTACAGTACCCGTATCAGTTTATCGTGAAATAGAGACCAAATTGATTGGTCTAAAGTATACATTAACCTCCTTGGCTAAAACATTGAACTATGTATACCAATGGTGGCCAATAGAACCTAAGTAATCTGTAGTCTCGATAGTAATTTTGAGAGCCGCTTTTATAATAAGAGGCTATTCAATATTGGAATAACCTCTTAATTCAAATTATCTATTTCCATTTAACAATATAAAAAGATGAAAACAAAAAAAATCAAACGACCTGTTTGTTACCTTGTCGGACTACTTGCCTTTGGTCTGATGCTGTATTCCTGCTTACAGGACGAAACAGATCTGGACTCACAGGAAACGACAGGAAAAGTTATTAAAGGTAAAAACCGTGAGCTGAGTATAGATGTAGCACGGAGTTGGTACGAGGCTCATCAGACACCTGTAGTTACTACCCGTTCTGTTGTTACCCATTTCGAGTTAATGACTAAGCTGCATTGGAAGAAAGGGTACGAAAATCGAAAAGGAAAGTTTGAAGTAGTGGAAGTCCCTCTATTGACAAGAGGAGGTGCAGTTTTAATGGATCGTGAAACTATGGAAAAATATAAGGAAAAAGAGCGCGGAAAGATACGAAACATCTCCCGAATGGTGATCATCAAGAATCTGGAAACAGGGGAAATCATCAATTTTGTGATGCATATCGTAGGTACTTATGACTATCTTATGAAAGCAAAACATTTTGAAGACAATAGTTACCTGTACCGGGCTCCCGATCTTAGTGGTAGCATTTACTTCTATGAACCGGAAGGTGCCCTGGTTAATGGTTGGCAATACGAAGATGGAAAAATTGTAGCTACAATAAGCCAGGGGACAGAAGAAGGTTCAAGCATGCAAGATACAATAGATACACGTGGTATAGTATTAAAACCAGTATGCCACACAGAATCGGTCTATGTGGAACATAATGAATGCAATGGATTTATCTATCAGGATCCGGAATACGGTCTTAGTTTCGGTGCTGAATGCCGCAAGGTGGGAACATGGGAAACAGTGGAAGTATGTATCGAAGTACCCACTTATGAAGAAGATGGTAATATTGGTGGGGAATGGAATCCTAATGAAAATACAAATGGAGGATATATACCACCGAAGCCAAATGAGGAACCTCCTTTGGATGATGACTTGAAAAGAATTATACGCGAAAATAAAAACCTAAATGAAACAGAACTTAACGAACTTTCAGATATTGTGAATCGTATACCCGATAACTGCGGTGATTATGCTGTTTATACATATCTAATAAATAATAATCATTGCTTTAATACAGTATCAAGAAATAATAATGTAGGAGGAGAAGGAGCAACGGCCGGGTATCAACCAGGAAGCAGCAATCTTGTTTTTTATGGTAATGACCCTATACAATATTCTTCATTTACCCATGAAATGTTTCATTTCTTCCAACACAAATTTAGAGGTTATTATAAAGAAGAAGAAAAAGGATTCATGGAGTTTGAACGAAATCTTTATGCAGACATAATCTTCTTCGTTAATAATCTAAAAGGAAACTGGCATGATTATGATACATTAGCACAAAAACAAGAAGGTTGGGTCTATAGCGGAGCAGACTGCAAAGAAGAATACGATACAACCAATGAATATAAAGAATGGTTAAAGGATATAACTAATAATTGTACAACATTGCCAACAATAATAAGGCAAGAAGATTTTTTGAAATTTGCCAAGTTTTATGGGCAAGTTAACCATGCCTACAATGTAGAGAAAAAATATTTATATGATGAAAATATAGGGTATACTCCTGTAGCCATATCAAATGCACTCACTATTGCGCATAATAATTGTAAATAAACGAATAAATAGTAAAGAATATGAAAACATTTTATTTCATTTTAATCTTAATTACATTCTCATTGAATGCTTTAAGTCAGACAAAAGAAAAAGTCGTCTATCAAGAAAAAGGAGAAACAGAAACTTATGAAATAAGGAAAGGAGACAAAAGAAAGTTTATATATAGAGCAGAAATATCTTTTGAAAAAGTAGCATCCCCTGATGTAGCAGTAAAAGAATATAAGGTATGGCCTATAAAAACGATAGTCAATGACAAGGAGTATGTGAAGAAATATCTCAAATCAGAAATTAAAGAGAATATAACTTCTGAAAATTCTTTCTTGGCTATCTCATACCTTTATGAATTGACCTCTGGAAAAATTAAGTGGATAACAGTCTTTCATAATTCATCAATTACGATACCGATAAAAGCAATTGAAAAATTTGAGAAGATAATGAGAGCAGAAGATAAAGCAACTTTTAATCGTAACACGTCTGACATTAAAGACATATTATTTTTCGAACGCTATGTATCATACGATCTATTAAATCTAGATTAATGCAAAGGATTCAAAGTATAACTAAAATTCAAAAAACATAACCTAAAACTATTTTCTTGGGAAAGCATTTATTTTTCCAAGAAAATATCCTGATATATCATGCACATAAGGGGTAGGCTATTAATTAACATCCACAAATGTAGTTATGCTATATAATACAAAGTAAAAAAGATATGAAAAAGATATTTATATTAATCAGCCTATTGTATAATGTTTCATTGGCTCTTGCTCAAACAAATTATTATACAACTACTAAAACTTTTAACGAGCAGGGATACATCTATCAATGCGATGTAGATACTGAAAGTGGGGATATAAATTTGTATAATAAGAACAATAAATGGACATACATAGACCAAATGAAAAAAGGTACTAATACTCCATTTTATGTAACACCGGAAAACTATAGTCCCTTATATGTTAAAGATAAGAATGAGGCTTATAATGATTCCATTTTCAAAGTGATCGTTAATAATGCTTTTGCTGACTATAAAGGAAAGATGAAAGGATTCGAACTGATCATAATTACTTGTACTGACTCTGAAACAGGAAGAATAAGCGAAGTTCTTTTCAATTTTGCCGATTTCACACCTTATGCCACTATACCTGTATCCATTTATCGTGAAATAGAGATCAAGTTGATTGGTCTAAAGTATACATTAACCCCCTTGGCTAAAACATTGAACTATGTATACCAATGGTGGCCAATAGAACCTAAGTAATCTGTAGTCTCGATAGTAATTTTGAGAGCCGCTTTTATAATAAGAGGCTATTCAATATTGGAATAACCTCTTAATTCAAATTATCTATTTCTATATAACAATATAAAAAGATGAAAACAAAAAAAATCAAACGACCTGTTTGTTACTTTGTCGGACTTCTTGCTTTTGGTCTGATGCTGTATTCCTGCTTACAGGACGAAACAGATCTGGACTCACAGGAAACGACAGGGAAAGTTATTAAAGGTAAAAACCGTGAGCTGAGTATAGATGTAGCACGGAGTTGGTACGAGGCTCGTCAGACACCTGTAGTTACTACCCGTTCTGTTGTTACCCATTTCGAGTTAATGACTAAGCTGCATTGGAAGAAAGGCTACGAAAATCGAAAAGGAAAGTTTGAAGTAGTGGAAGTCCCTCTATTGACAAGAGGAGGTGCAGTTTTAATGGATCGTGAAACTATGGAAAAATATAAGGAAAAAGAGCGCGGAAAGATACGAAACATCTCCCGAATGGTGATCATCAAGAATCTGGAAACAGGGGAAATCATCAATTTTGTGATGCATATCGTAGGTACTTATGACTATCTTATGAAAGCAAAACATTTTGAAGACAATAGTTACCTGTACCGGGCTCCCGATCTTAGTGGTAGCGTTTACTTCTATGAACCAGAAGGTGCCCTGGTTAATGGTTGGCAATACAAAGATGGAAAAATTGTAGCTACAATAAGCCAGGGGACAGAAGAAGGTTCAAGCATGCAAGATACAATAGATACACGTGGTATAGTATTAAAACCAGTATGCCACACAGAATCGGTCTATGTGGAACATAATGAATGCAATGGATTTACCTATCAGGATCCGGAATACGGTCTTAGTTTCGGTGCTGAATGCCGCAAAGTGGGAAAGTGGGAAACAGTGGAAGTATGTATCGAAGTACCCACTTATGAAGAAGATGGTAATACTGGCGGACAATGGGATCCCAATGAAAACACAGGTGGAGGTGGTGGAGGAGGTTATCAACCACAATCAATAGCCCCCAAAGCTAAGAAATTATTCACAAATCATAATATGTCTGACGAAGAATGGAAGAAATTAGAGGATATGTTAGATAAATTGACTGATGATTGTATGGGAGGAGATTTGTATAAAAAATTATGCAACAGTGCTGCACTAAATGGAAATTTTATATCCTTCCGATTTGTGGAAGAAAAGGAAGCAATATATGACCCCAGTACTCGAACGCTCAAATTAAACAGGAATATGGATAGCAATGAACTATTTCATGAAATGCTACATGCCTATCAATACCAAAATGAAAAGAATTATACATCATTTGTTTATGCGAGAATGAATCTTGACATAGAAGCACATTATGCACAATACCTTTATTTAAAGGGCTCTTTGGAATATGATGTCTGTGAGTGGCGACAAGCTGTTGAAGTTAAAAAAAGCAGGCGTCATCTTGCAGTAATGACCCTGAATGATTATCTAGATGACAAAGGTTATTTGCATGAAGGAATGGACCAAGAGCTTGTTAATTCATTCGTTGAATTTAACATTGTTGAGGCTTTTAAAAGAACTATTGAATACAAAGATTATAAATATGACAGCAATCGGGATATTCAATCTAATTTTGCAAATCTAAGAGAAATTACTAAAAATTGCTAGTATGAAAAGGATGATTATATTTATTGGGCTTGTGTCTATAATAATAGAAATCTCTGCTCAAGTTTCAAATTATGACAAGACTAAAACATTTCATGAAGAAGGTTACACTTATCAATGTGATGTAATTGATAAAGCCAAATTCGTAAGACTTTACAACAAGGAAAATAAGTTTACTTATGCAGATCAAATCAATAAGAGCACAGGTAAAACGATAACTATAGCCGAAGAAAATGAAGAACATATTGAAAGAGAAACATGGACTAAACCTAAATGTTTTTCCATCATTAATAATACTTTCTCGAGTATAGAAAAACAGAGGATTAAGGGTAAAGCGTTTACGATTATTTTATATATCAATCCAGATGATGGTAAAATTGCAGAAGTAGAATATCAATTTGTATCTTTTGGTCCTTATGCCACAATCCCTGTTTCTGTATATCACAATATAGAGGCAGAACTGAAAAAAAACATCTGGTTTACACCCACAAAGGAAGGCGCTAAATATAATTACATATTTTTAGGCTGGAGGCATGAGGTAAAATAGTGTCTATTTTTATGAGCCGGAAGATAGAAGACTCTGGAGTTGAGTTTTAAGCTCACAACAGAAGGTAAAAAACTAAATTATATTCTTTATTGGATTGATGTTTCTCCCGAATGGCCATAGACAAATAACGATAGGCTATTATTTAACATCCACAAATGTAGTTATGCTATATAACACAAAGTAAAAAAGATATGAAAAAGATATTTATATTAATCAGCCTATTGTATAATATTTTATTGGCTCTTGCTCAAACAAATTATTATGCAGTAACTAAAACTTTTAACGAACAGGGATATACTTATCAATGCGATGTAAGTGGAGGAAGAAATGTTACATTATATAATAAGAACAATAAATGGACATACGTAAACCAAATGAAAAAAGGTACTAATACTCCATTTTATGTGACGCCGGAAAACTATAGTCCCTTATATGTTAAAGATAAGAATGAGGCTTATAATGATTCCATTTTCAAAGTGATCGTTAATAATGCTCTTGCTGACTATAAAGGAAAGATGAAAGGATCGAAACTTACAATAATTACTTGTACCGATTCTGAAACAGGAAAAATAAGCGAAGTTCTTTTCAATTTTCCCGGTTTCACACCTTATGCTACTATACCTGTATCCATTTATCGTGAAATAGAGACCAAGTTGATTGGTCTAAAGTATACATTAACCCCCTTGGCTAAAACATTGAATTATGTATACCAATGGTGGGCAATAGAACCTAAGTAATCTGTAGCCTCAATAGTAATTTTGAGAGCCGCTTTTATAATAAGAGGCTATTCAATATTGGAATAACCTCTTAATTCAAATTATCTATTTCTATATAACAATATAAAAAGATGAAAACAAAAAAAATCAAACGAGCTGTTTGTTACCTTGTCGGACTTCTTGCCTTTGGTCTGATGCTGTATTCCTGCTTACAGGACGAAACAGATCTGGACTCACAGGAAACGACAGGAAAAGTTATTAAAGGTAAAAACCGTGAGCTGAGTATAGATGTAGCACGGAGTTGGTACGAGGCTCGTCAGACACCTGTAGTTACTACCCGCTCTGTTGTTACCCATTTCGAGTTAATGACTAAGCTGCATTGGAAGAAAGGGTACGAAAATCGAAAAGGAAAGTTTGAAGTAGTGGAAGTCCCTCTATTGACAAGAGGAGGTGCAGTTTTAATGGATCGTGAAACTATGGAAAAATATAAGGAAAAAGAGCGCGGAAAGATACGAAACATCTCCCGAATGGTGATCATCAAGAATCTGGAAACAGGGGAAATCATCAATTTTGTGATGCATATCGTAGGTACTTATGACTATCTTATGAAAGCAAAACATTTTGAAGACAATAGTTACCTGTACCGGGCTCCCGATCTTAGTGGTAGCGTTTACTTCTATGAACCAGAAGGTGCCCTGGTTAATGGTTGGCAATACAAAGATGGAAAAATTGTAGCTACAATAAGCCAGGGGACAGAAGAAGGTTCAAGCATGCAAGATACAATAGATACACGTGGGACGATATTGAAACGAGAATGCCACACTGAAACGAAGTATGTGGAACATAATGAATGTAATGGATTTATCTATCAAGATCCAGAATATGGTCTCGGATTCGGTTCTGAATGCCGCAAAGTGGGAAAGTGGGAAACAGTGGAAGTATGTATCGAAGTACCCACTTATGAAGAAGATGGTAATACTGGCGGACAATGGGATCCCAATGAAAACACAGGTGGAGGTGGTGGAGGAGGTTATCAACCACAATCAATAGCTCCTAAAGCGAAAACAATTTTCCGAAACTCAAGTATGATAAATGAGAATTGGAGGGTGATTGAAAAGATGCTGGATAAAATTACACAAAATTGTATGGGAAAAGGATTATATAATGGATTAGTTGATATTTTAAAGGGAAAAACAATTACGATTGAATTCAATTCTGGTACTAACGGTGGCTTCGGCAAGCGTAACGAGGATGGTTCGTTTGGAATAACATTAGGTAAACAAATGGAAAGCAATTGCCTTATACATGAAATGATGCATGCTTTTCAATCATATAGAGAATCAACTTCATCCTACAATGAATCAACTTTAAATGCCGAGATTGAGACTCATTTTGTACAATATTTGTATCTAAGAAGTCTTAAAGAATATCCTAAAAGCAAATGGGAAACAAGAGATAATACAGATCCACGCCGTAGATCCATTAAAGATATTAATCGATTTATAGATGAAAGAGGTTTTTTAAGAGGTGACGCAACAATTACATCATTAAAAGAAAAACTCAAAGAAGCTGCATCGACTTTTGAATCTAATGGATATACAGCTCAAAGAGGGTTTGTTTTTGATTCAAACAGGCCTATATTAGATAACTTTAAGAATTTAAGAGAAATAACTAAAAATTGCATCTAATGAAAATAATATTAACATTAATCAGTATGCTTTTTTGCATAGCACATACATTTGCTCAAACAAACTATTATACTAGTACTAAAACATTTAATGAAAATAGTTACACCTATCAGTGTGATGTAGCCGGTTCAGGAACTATTAGATTATACAATAAAACTAATAAGTGGACGTATTCACCTCAGATAGATACGACAATCGGTGAACCTTATATGCACCCTGACGTATATGTACCCTTGTTTGAAGATGATAATTGGACGCGTTCTAAACGCTTTGATATTGTAAATAGCGCATTTTCAACTACTGAGAAAAAACGTATAAAAGAAGAGCTAATTATAAGTATGTATATTGATCCAAAAACAGGAAAGGTGTCCGAAGTGGACTTTATATTTCACACTTTTGATTCACTAGCCACAATTCCAGTTTCTGTTTATCGTAAGATTGAAACTGAGTTAAAGTCTAATATTTGGTATACTCCAACTGAACTTGGAAGAAAAATGAATTATATCTTATATTGGTGGGATCAAAAGCCAAAATAACAAATGCATCTAAGATGCTATATACACCTAAGTAGTCAACCTGTAGTCTCAATATTGACATTGAGAGTCACTTTTATAATAAGAGGCTATTCAATATTAGAATAACCTCTTATTATAGATATTAAAATACTGACAATCAACACATATATAAATACAATGAAAACAATTATTACAACAGTATTATTAATTACAATGTTACCAATAATGGGGCAACAACGGCAAATGAGCCTGGAAGCAACATTTGACAAGCAAAAGAAATGCCTGACATTTACTCTAAAAAACAATGACAAGAAGCTGAAAGCTATTCTTCGCCATTCTCAAACGAATGACGGTAGCGATACAGGAAGTTTTTACGATCTTAATATTTATGATAAGAACAATAAAAAAATAGGCTATAGCAGATGTATGTATCATCCAACAGAGTTATATCTTAATTTCCTCCCGAAAGAAACTAAAAAAAGTAATATCAGTTTATTAGAGCTAAAAAAAGGAGGATATGTAAAAGACTTGGATTCAATACACAAAATACAATTACATTGTGTCATTTATAGCTGGACCTTTAAAAGAAATGACAATGGAAAACGGAATAGAGAACTCTACGAAAAGGAGTATACATTTTATTGGAAATAGACCTTAAAAGATAGGATAATGAAAAAGAAATGGTTAAATTATTTATATATTTCCGGAATGCTTCTACTAGTTTCTTGCACTCAAAAAAGTGCTTTAGACAAAACGTTGTCATCCGCCAAAGAAAACCGTTCGGAACTGCAAAAGGTTTTAAAACATTACGCAAACGACTCGTTGAAGCTAGAAGCTGCCAAGTTTCTAATCTCCAACATGCAGGGATCATACGCCAATGACTCCAACTTGCAAACTGTATATGCTCCTTTTTACAAGATATACGACAATGTCAGAAAGAAATACAATTATGAAATAAATAAGAAATGCGGAGAAGAAATTGACAGTTTATGGCAAGTGTTCTGCTTTGCATACTCAGATGAATTGATGGCAAAAAACAGGAACGATGCAGAGCACTTAACAGCCTCAACTATTATCTCTGAAATTGAACTGGCATTCAAAGCATGGAAAGGGAACGTATATACACAAAATTGTTCGTTTAATGAGTTTTGCGAATACATCTTGCCATACCGGAGAGAAAACGGATTGGTAATCGACAATTCAAGAGATAGATATTATCAACGCCATCATAAAGACTTTTATGCAACACATGGAAAGAACGTCATGGAGGAGACCGACTCTTTATTGTTTCTTTATAAAGATATCGTTCATTCTCCCTACTATGTTCCATTCATCCCAATATTAACTGCATCTACATTCGAAAAGATAAAAACCGGTACATGCGAACAGCGATGCTGGTTCAACTCCTTGCTACTTTCATCAGTAGGAATGGCCGCCGCCGTAGATTTCGTTCCCGTATGGGGCAATCGCAACGGAGGGCACAGCTGGAACGTGATCATTGTAAACGGAGAGTCTTATGCTTTTGAAGCATTCTGGGATGACGACCGTTGGAAATATAAACGTATTTATAATAACAAATCATACGATAGCTTTTGGGGGAAGTTCAGACTGCCCAAAGTCTATCGCAAGACTTTCTCCAATCATATGGAAGGTCCATTATCCGATGAGAAAGTTACACGTGAGGATATTCCACCTCTATTTCTGAATGAAAAGAAGAAAGATGTATCTTCTGAATATTTTGAAACTCAAGATGTACGAGTGGTATTGAATACAGATTCTATTAATCCGATCCCCGGTTATGCTTATTTATCAGTTTACAACTATCAAGACTGGATTCCTGTTCAGTGGGGCAAGATAAAAGGGCAACAAGTAACATTCGACAAAATGGGAAAAGATATTGTATACCTTCCTACTTATTTTGCAAAAGGGAAAAGCATACCGGCAGGACAACCGTTCTGGTTAAAATCCGACGGTACCCTGCAAAATCTGTCTGCCAACGGAGAAAAGAGGCAAGTCGTAATTCGCAATTTTGCGGGTCAAGTGCCGTTCAACGAGAACAGGAAGAACCTGACTTCATTAAAAGGAAGCAAACTTTGGGGAATGAAAAATGGGAAAAAAGATAAACTATTGTATACCATCAATGATACATTACAGATACAACATCAACTTTTCAGAATAGACGACCCGATGTCTTATCGATTTGTCCGGCTTTATTTACCATCGCCCGGCATTGCTCTAGGAGAACTTTCATTTTATAGTGCAGACAAACTGATCACCGACATTCAAATCCTGTCTCCTTTGCCGCATAACAACGAAGATGAAAAACCGGAAATGCTAATTGACGGATTGAGCGATACCGCCTTCAGCGGAGAAGCCTCCAAAGGATATATTGATTTTGATTTAAATAATGAATACAAATTATCTGCCATAGGAATAAGTCCCTATATAAGATCATGGCTTGGCAAATCGAACACATATGAATTATCATATTGGGAAAATGAATGGCGTACAATTGAACGCAAAGAAGGGAATGGCAGCTATCTTATATTCAACAATGTCCCTCGAAAGGCATTATTGAAATTAAGTCACTGCAGTAAAAATACTCAAGAACATCATAGAATCTTCCTTTATGAAGATGGAAAAGTCATTTGGTTATAAACTCGTAAAAAAACATTATTCACTTAATATCAATTCATTATGAAACATGTATTATACGCATTATTAACAGCTGTAAGCATTTTATTCACTAGTTGCGGACCCTCTTCTAATACCAACAACCCACAGGTGCCCAATGTGCCTCAACCGCAGCCTCAGCCCCAACCGGAAGTCACCCAGAAAGTAGTTATCGGCTACCTTGCGCTTGACGACTGGGAGTTTGAAAATTTATTTCCTACGATAGAATGGAAATATCTGACGCATATCAATGCCAGCTTTGCAAGAGTAAAAGCAGACGGCACACTCAACATCGAACCTGTCCGGAAGAGAATTGAAAGTGTACGTGAAACGGCTCACAAGCATAATGTCAAGATTCTGATATCTTTGGCAAAGAACAGTCCGGGAGAATTCACTACCGCCATCAATGATCCGAAAGCCAGAAAAGAACTGATACAGCAGATTATTGCATTCACTAAAGAATATAAACTGGACGGCTTCGACATCGATTATGAGGAATATGACAACTGGGATAAGAATTTCCCCTCATTATTGGTTTTTGCCAGAGGTTTATACCTGGCAAAAGAGAAAAATATGCTGATGACCTGTGCCGTCAACAGCCGCTGGCTTAATTACGGAACCGAATGGGAGCAATACTTCGACTATATCAACCTGATGAGTTATGACCGGGGAGCATTTACCGACAAACCGGTCCAGCATGCTTCATACGATGACTTTGTGAAAGACCTCAAATACTGGAATGAACAATGCCGTGCAGCCAAAAGTAAAATAGTGGGAGGACTTCCTTTTTATGGATATTCCTGGGAGGAAAGTCTGCAAGGCGCAGTGGATGACGTTCGTGGAATCCGCTATAGCGGCATACTCAAACATCTTGGAAATGAAGCAGCGGACAAGGATAATATAGGCAAGACTTATTATAACGGCCGCCCTACTATAGCCAACAAATGTAAGTTCATCAAAGAAAACGACTATGCCGGCGTGATGATCTGGCAATTATTTCAAGATGCCCACAATGATAACTATGACTTAAAGCTCATAAACGTTGTAGGCAGAGAAATGATGGAATAGACGAGATATATCGCTTTCTCTTATGCAGAAGACCCTATCCTGTTGTGCTTTTCACCTATTGTTATCAGATTTTTAATAGGAGATCTTCATCGTTCCACTCGAGTGATCTGATCTCATCACTAGAGTGAACAGATTTCTCCACTCTAGTGGCAAGATCGTTTCACCCGGGTGGAACGATGAAGATGTCGGTAAGAAAACATAAGTATATAGGCTTGATATGGCAAAGATATAAGGTATCCGAGCTACAAAGTACCTGTTATTTGAAACTGACATATGAGATATTAACCCTCAAAAGGTAGACAGTTTTACCTACTTACGCAAGGAAAGGGAATGAGAGATGAGCAAAAAAGGAGGAGAGATAAGCTAAATTGAAGGCATTTTGCGTAGAAAACAATGAGAGATACCTTATAGAAGAAGTATCTCTCATTGTATATCACACTGATTATATGCTATTTACCTCATATAGAATGAGAGTATGAGACTAATATTTATTTTTTTATTTCTAGTATATGTTCCTAAGTCCAAGTTATCAATGCGATTTACTTATCCTGCTTCCTATAAGCGGAAGGAATCTCTCCTTTAATAGACTTGAAAACCTTACTGAAATAACGCAAAGAAGAGAAGCCGACCACTTCGGAGATTTCAGTAATGTTCATGGTAGTAGTAGTAAGTAACACGATTGACTGCTCAATGCGCTGCTTATTCACATAGTCTACAATCCCCATACCCGTGATGGCCTTCACTTTATTGAATAACAACGAACGGCTGATGCACATATTAGTAGCAAGGAATGCAACATCCAGATCCGGATTACTCATATTATCCGCAATCAATGTATTCAATTTCAGCAGGAAAGTCTCATCCGCATTACTAAAGCTCACTTCCTTATGCGTCAAGAGCTTATCATCTTTATATCTTGCCCGTATCTGTTCGCGCTGCCTCAACTGATTATGAATCAATGCCAGCAATCCGTCTATTTCGAAAGGTTTCGGCAAAAAGGCGTCCGCTCCAGTCTTATAACCGGTATACATATTCTGAGAATTATGATAGGCGGTCAATAAGACAAAAGGAATATGGCTGATATCCAGATTAGTCTTCACTTCCCGGCAAAGTTCAAACCCATTCATCCGGGGCATCATGACATCACTGATGATAATATCCGGCAATCGGTCTTTGATCTGTTCTAATCCCTCTTTCCCATCCTTGGCAACATATACACGGGCAAAATAATTACTCAGCGTTTCTTTCAGATAACTTCGCAGTTCGGGAGTATCTTCGACCACCATCACTGAATATTTTTTCAGGAAGGTATAATCGATTCTATCCGGTTCATTCACTTCCACGCCTGTAGCTGCTTCCACAGAAGCCGGTTCCAGCTGTCCGCAAGTATCCGTGAATAAGGGTAGTTCAAAATAAAAGATTGCCCCTTTTCCCGCTGCATTCGAAGCGCCCACTCTTCCTTTATGGTGTGTGATGAGACTCTTCGCATAGGATAATCCGATGCCGCTTCCTCCTTTTTCATGTCCCCCCTGATAGAAACTGGAGAAAAGAGAGTCTGTGTCTACCATATTCAGTCCCATCCCTTCATCCCTGACAGAGATCCGAACCCAGTCTTTCTCTTGTGACAAGGTGGTAATCAGTGTAGTAGTGGTACCCGATTCGCTAAACTTCAACGCATTCATCAGGAAGTTGGAAAGAACGAACTCGCACTTATTCTGATCGAATGGTACCTCTTTTATCTGTTCGTCCAACTCATATTCGAGTCTGATACCTTTCACATGAAACTCATTGATGAACTTATCTCCCACAGAGCACACCCACTCATTCAAAGGATGCGGCAATATATGCAGCATATCTTTTCCTTCTTCCAGTTTCCTTACATCGAGTACCATATCGATGATACTCTTCATCTGGTATGCCTGCTTATAGATCGGGACCAACAACTTTTCCACATCCTGCTTGTCCGACTCCTTATTGATAATACGCTTCAATGGTGCACAAATCAGTGTAAGAGGAGTGCGAAGTTCATGACTGATGTTCGTCAGGAAATTAATCTTTTCTTCATACATCTTATTTTTCAGACGCATAATCTCCCGCTTCTGTTTGGCTTTCTTCTTGCGATAGAAGTAGTAGACAATGCTATAAGCCACTGCTCCCAACAATATATATAATCCCACATAGAACCAACCGGTCTTCCACCAAGGCGGAGTAACCACAACATGCAGAATGGGTTGTTTCATACTCCACCCTCCGTCACGGGTATAATAAGAAGCGGTAATCGTATACTCCCCTATCGGCAGATAATTGATAACCAAAGAGTTTGAATTGGAACTCGCCAATTCCTGATCGAGCCCCTCTATATTGAAACGAAAGAAATTCTTGCGGAACACATCGCTTTCATTCAGCAGAACTTTCAGTTGCAGGGAAGAAAAGTTCCAGGGAATCTGAATTGTTTCAGCCGCTTCCTGCGGCTCTTCGGATAACGAGACAGGCAGACCGTTTAATAATACATCCAGCAGTTCGACCGTATAATCCTCATCTGTATCAAAATGAACGGCAGAGTTTATCACCGTCATGCCTGTAGTTCCACCGACAAAAACATCTCCGTTTTTGGCCAGAAGAGTAGCATGAAAGATGTATTCGTTAGGCAAGACTCCATCTACCTCCTCCAAGGTAGTAAAATTATGGGTACGGGAAGAATAAACAAATAAATGACGTCTCGTTCCTATCCAGATTCGATATTGATTATCGGCAACAACAGAAGCTACATCCTGAAACAGGCTTGTATTTATCAGTTCACTCTTCCCTGTCCGTGGATCATAACGTACCAAACCTTCGGTAGAAGCCAGCCAAAAAATACCATCCTGATCCATAGAGGCGTCATTGATAGTGTATTGTCCTTGATAAATCGTCCGGAAAGTCCCTTCCGAAGAATCATACTCACAAATATTCTTCAGATCGGAAAGGTATGTCTTTGCACCTTTCGTAGCTATTATCAGTGGAGAATGACGCTCGTACTCTTCTCCCATAGTAGCCACTATATCAAACTTACGGGTGACCATATCATATATAAAAATATGCTGGGCACTGAAAAGAATTTTAGTCTTCGTTATCCGCTGGATATTGACAGAAAAACCATTGATACAGGTCTGATCATTCATTTCCTTGTCAATCAGCACAAAGGGACGTATCTGCCCCGTTTGCTTATGAAAGATAAAGAGTCCTTTATTAAAGGAGAAGAACAACAGTTCGTCAGGAGTATATTCCACAATGGAAACAACTTTCTCATATTTGGTGGCAGGATAATGTTTGAAGGTACCCGATACCGGATCAAACCGGTTGATACCTCCCCCATCGGTCCCCACCCAGACTATTCCGTCACTATCCTGAAAGAAACTATTAATAGTCTGGTTGCTTAATCCGTACAGATTGCCAAAAGGAACGTTCTGATAAGAACAGGCATACACATTCTTTATACCAATCAACCCTCTTCTGATACTGCCTGCCCACATATTATTGGCCGGGTCCAGATAGAGGCGGTATATAGTATTGGCTGGAAAGGAATGAACATCATCCTGTTTTTGTTGAATATTAGTAAATGAGAAATCATCTAAAGAGATTATATTGATTCCACCACCATCAGTGGCTACCCAAAGCTGATTATCTCTCTCCATGATATCATGAATGACATCATACGTCAAAGGAGAATTTGACGCCGTAAAGTGTTTTATCAACTGGTCTCCCTGATAGCAATACAGTCCGTTACCATAAACACTTACCCACAGACGCTTGTAGGAGTCCAGATAGATACTGGTATAGTTATTTTCTGTAAACGACTCTATTTTCTTCACTTCATACGTCTTCATATTGAAGGAATATATGCCGTGCCAACGTGAATTGAGCAGGATATTCTCTTCATCATAACGTATCATCTGCCAAAAGGGATTGTAATAAACAGGGTCTTGCGCATAATACAAAGGTTCCAGCTTATTAGTGGCATAGACATATTTGTATATAGCTCCTGATCCTCCCAGTAAGATTCCTCCTTCAACCAATAAATAGGAAGCAACATAGATCGGTTTACCATTATTCGATAAAGTTCTGAAACTATCACTCCCTCTGTCGTAAAGGCAAATGCCATTCATCGTAGCTACCCATAGATTGCATAAAGAGTCCTCGGCGATAAAAGTGATATTGTTGGAAGGGAGCGTTCTTTCATCTCCCGGCCGATGCAGATATTGCTTCAGATGGTCACGGTCATAACAATTCAAACCGGATTCCGTACCAATCCAAAGATACCCCCGATGATCATTCAGAACACATTGTACTTTCGACTGTGAGAGTCCTTCCTTTATTCCGAGTTGTTTGTAATAATAATAAGGAGACTGGCTCAATATAGGTTGTGCAATACCTACAAAGAAAAACAATAGATATATTTTAAATAGAATCTTTCTCATAAATAGCCACATAATACTGTACAAAGGTGTAAATATAGGAAATTCTATTTAAATAAAACTGTTTTATATTAATTTCCCCTTAATTATAGAACATTTCTTTAATAATACTTGCACATACAAAAGAAATGCAGATTTACTCAAAACCTATTTTTTTCCAAAAAAATATTAGTTTCTCCTTATATTATAAGGTAGGGCGAATCTTTTTTTTTACTTTTGCCCCGAAATATTATGGTACAAGCCATTATAAAAGAAAGAATTATGCAAAAAAACCTTGTCATTGTCGAGTCTCCGGCAAAAGCAAAAACGATTGAAAAATTTCTCGGGAAAGATTTCAAAGTCCTTTCTAGTTACGGACATATACGTGATCTGAAGAAGAAAGAATTCAGTATCGACGTAGATAAGAATTTTAAACCCGATTATGAAATTCCGGCAGACAAAAAGGCTTTGGTCAGCACGCTGAAAGCAGAAGCTAAAGAGGCAGAAACCGTATGGCTCGCATCCGATGAGGACCGCGAGGGAGAAGCTATTGCCTGGCATCTGTATGAAGTATTAAAACTAAAACCGGAAAACACAAAGCGAATCGTATTTCACGAAATTACCAAAGGTGCTATTTTAAAAGCAATCGAGCAACCACGCAATATCGACCTCAACCTCGTAAATGCACAGCAGGCACGACGAATCCTGGATAGAATTGTAGGTTTTGAATTGTCTCCTGTACTTTGGAGAAAAGTTAAACCATCTCTGTCGGCAGGACGCGTACAGTCGGTAGCTGTCCGCCTGATTGTAGAACGTGAACGCGAAATTCATGCGTTCAAATCAGAAGCCGCTTACCGGGTTATTGCCATATTCCTGGTTCCCGATACAGACGGCAAGCTGGTAGAAATGAAAGCGGAACTGTCACGCCGTATCAAGACGAAAGAAGAAGCAAAAGCATTCCTTGACGCATGTAAGGGAGCGACTTTTACGATTGAAGATATAACCACCCGTCCGGTAAAGAAAACACCGCCGGCTCCATTCACAACTTCCACCCTGCAACAGGAAGCGGCACGCAAACTGGGATATACCGTAGCACAAACGATGATGATCGCACAACGTTTGTACGAATCCGGATTTATCACTTATATGCGTACGGACTCCGTCAACCTGTCGGAATATGCAACAGCCAGCAGCAAAGACGCTATCATACAGATGATGGGCGAACGCTATGTACATCCGCGCCACTTCGAAACAAAGACGAAGGGAGCACAGGAAGCGCACGAAGCCATTCGTCCGACTTACATGGAAAATCAATCCATAGAAGGCACAGCACAGGAAAAGAAACTGTATGATCTGATCTGGAAGCGCACCATCGCATCACAAATGGCGGATGCGGAACTGGAAAAGACTACTGCTACCATCTCTATAAGCAAAAGCGGTGATGCATTCACTGCCATCGGCGAAGTTATCAAGTTCGATGGTTTCCTGCGTGTATACCGTGAGTCTTATGACGATGAGAATGAACAGGAAGATGAGAGCCGTCTGTTGCCTCCTTTAAAGAAAGGCCAGAAACTGGAATATGGACCTATCGTTGCCACTGAACGTTTCACTCAACGTCCGCCACGCTATACGGAAGCAAGCCTTGTACGCAAACTGGAAGAGCTGGGTATCGGTCGTCCGTCCACATACGCTCCTACGATTTCTACTATCCAGCAACGCGAATATGTGGAAAAAGGAAATAAAGACGGTGAAGAACGTACATTTAATGTGCTGACACTGAAAGACAATCAGATTAAAGATGAAAGTCACAATGAAGTGACGGGAGCAGAAAAGTCGAAACTCTTTCCTACAGATACAGGAACTGTAGTGAATGACTTCCTTACCGAATACTTCCCGGATATTCTGGATTACAACTTTACCGCCAGTGTAGAAAAGGAATTTGACGAAATAGCGGAAGGAGAAGTAAAATGGACTTCGATCATGAAGACTTTCTATGATCAGTTCCATCCGGCAGTAGAAAAGACATTATCCATAAAGACAGAACATAAAGTCGGTGAACGTATGCTGGGAGAAGAACCGGAAACAGGCAAGCCTGTATCTGTAAAAATCGGTCGTTTCGGCCCTGTAGTACAGATCGGTGCCGCAGATGATGAAGAGAAGCCTCGCTTTGCCCAGATGAAGAAAGGGCAGTCCATGGAGACCATTACCCTGGAGGAAGCGCTGGAACTGTTCAAGCTACCGCGTACTTTAGGTGAGTATGAAGGAAAGACTGTCACTGTAGGTATAGGTCGCTTTGGTCCTTACATCCAGCATAACAAGGTATATGTATCACTGCCGAAAACACTTGATCCGATGAAAGTTACTCTGGAAGAAGCAGAGCAGCTGATTCTGGAAAAACGGACGAAAGAAGCAGAACGCCATATCAAAAAGTTTGATGAAGAACCGGAACTGGAGATTCTGAATGGTCGGTACGGACCTTACATTGCATACAAAGGCAATAATTACAAGATCCCTAAAGACATTGTTCCTCAAGATCTGAGTTTGAAGAGTTGCTTCGATCTAATCAAAATACAAGATGAGAAAGGTCCTGGCACTTCTGCCAAAGGTAAACGAACCGCAAAAAAGAAATAATATTTGCATCCAATGAGACATCAAAGTCCGGTAACCTATATCAACTGGTTACCGGACTTTTGTTGTATTTACCATGCTATATATTTCTTTTTAAACGATTTATTTCCAAACTCTTTGTTTTGATATATTAAATGCATACATTTGCGGGTCACAATCAAATTATCAGAACACAGTTATGCAAACAAACAATTTCAAATCTCTCTCAATGGGGGTACTATGCGCACTCTCGTTAGCCGGTTGTATGGAAAAGGACTTATATCAGGCTCCAGAAGAAAAAACTGCAGATGAATATTTTGGCTTTACAACATCCTCCAGTTGCACAGTTGATTTAAACTATGGTTTAAATTATCAGGTTGTTTTTGAGTTATATGCCGAAAATCCGCTATCGGAAGATAAGGATGGAAACATTATCAAGACAAAAGAAGAGCCTGTCTATCGCGGGGCTACGGATAAAAAAGGAATCTTTAATGATTTCATATCTATTCCGTCTTATCTTACAGAACTTTACCTTTATTCAAACTATCTTGGAACTGTCAGCCCGATTCAGCTACAAATTACAAACGGAAAAATATCTTTTGATCAGAAAGCTTTTATACAAAGTAAGAGAAATGCGAAGGGTACGAGTAGAGGGGTTACCAATAGCGGCTACAAATATCCGGAAGGTTTCCAGGTTTTAGGTGAATGGAATGAGATAGGATGTCCTACTTATCTTTCTTCTACTCCAACGGAAATAGATGGGCAGCTCATGTATAATATCCGTGAAGTTTTTATTAAGCCGGGTGGAAGTGCAGCGATGGAAGATTATTATCCTGAATATATAGGTGATAATGTAAATATAGAAATCAATGTTAAGAAACCAACAGAAATAGGACTGGTTATGCTCAGCAGTACAGGTACCAAGCAAAATACAGTCGGTTATTTCACCTACCCTACCGATCAAAAGCCGACTGATATAAGTCAAGTTACACCGATCATTGCCTATCCGCGCATATCGACTGCCGTGTGTAATTCCAGCAGTACAGCAGGTAGTATGTATACCGGCGACAGAGTAAAACTGAAATATTGGGATGGCACAAAGTTCGTGAACGAGTTCCCTGCGGGAGTAAGCATAGCATGGTTTCTTATTGAGTCTTCCTACAACCAAGGCACAAAGGAGATTATGAATAATAAACGTACTTTCTATTCTATTCGTGATCTGAATAAGAGCAAAGAACACCGTACCATTGCCCTAAAGAACAAATCAGGAGAAGTCGTTGCATTTGGTATGGAGGATGCAACCAACTTTGAACCGATAGGAGATAATACCAGAAAAGGAAACTTTGGCGATGCCGTATTCTATCTTGATTTCTCAGATGGATCAGCCATTGAGACTGGTGGTGTAGAAGAACTCCCAGACAAATCCATTAATGACAAAGAGATTTATAACTCCTTTAAAGGTGTATTATCATTTGAAGATTTTTGGCCATCCAAAGGAGATTATGACATGAATGATATGATTGTCGAATATAAGCGCGAAATTTATAAGAGTGTTCTCACAAGTAAAGTCGTAAAAGTTATAGATACATTTGTGCCTAAACATGATGGCGCAAACTGGCAAAACGGTTTTGGTTACCAGCTCACAGGTATAGCAAATAGTGATATAAAGAAAATAACCGTAGAATCCGGCGGAATCGTCTCACAATTCATGGAAGGGCAAGACCGGGAACCTGGTCAAAATTATCCCACTATTATCCTTTTTGACAATCAAAAAGCAGCTATAAACAAAACGTTTACTGTAACGATAGACGTCGCCCAAGAAAGATTTACAGAAACGGCATTTACTCCTTTCTTTAATAACAAATTTTGGGAACAAACATACAGCAAATTTAATATGAACCCCTTTATCATCATTTCTGCCAATACAGGACGTGATAAAGAAGCACATATTGTGAAATTCCCTCCAACAAGTAAAATGAATTTCTCTTATTTCGGCACAGGTAGTGATGTATCCAGGCCTGATGAGGGATTATATTATGTAAATAATGAGAATATGCCAACGGGACTGCAGATTAGCGGTATCAGTGTAGGAACTAAACGTGGTACCGATTTCCTTGTACCAGTAGAAACGACAAGCATTTTGGAAGCGTATCCTAAATTTGGTGACTGGGCATCCAGCTTCGGCGCTTCCAATCCATATTGGTGGAAAGACCCTGATAATTCGAAAGTAATTACCCAATAATAAAAAAGACTGTCTGAAAAGTATGTAATCCCTATCATTAACTTTACCCAAAGTCTTTCTTAAAGATAGTGTACAATTCCTTTTCGGACAGTCTTTTTCTATTCAACAACATCCAGTCCCTTTCCGGAACACATAAATATATTTTGTTCAGGGCAGGTATTACATTCTGGAAGGTACCTCAATGCCCAACAAGCTCATTCCTAAGCGAACCACTTTTGCCACATTGGCAGACAGAGCAATACGGAATACTTTTACCGCCTCATTCTCTTCACGCAGAATACTGAAATCATGGTAGAACTGATTATATTCTTTCACCAAATCATAGGTATAATTCGCGATAATAGACGGACTGTAGTCTTCTCCGGCCTGTTTTACAACTGCCGCAAAGTCAGCAACCATCTGAATCAGTCCTTCTTCCTTCTCGCTCAGCTCGATACCAGCAGGAATCTGTTCAGGTATCACAATTCCAGATTCAGCCGCTTTACGAAGCACAGACTGAATACGGGCATATGTATATTGAATGAACGGTCCTGTATTACCATTGAAGTCAATAGACTCTTTCGGATTGAAAGTCATATTCTTACGGGCATCTACTTTGAGAATAAAGTACTTCAAAGCACCCAGACCGACAATACGGGCAATATCATCCGCTTCTTCCTGCGTCAAACCATCCAGTTTTCCGAGTTCCTGCGAAGTTTCTTTGGCAGTCGATACCATCTCTTCCATCAGGTCATCAGCATCAACAACGGTTCCTTCACGGGATTTCATCTTACCTTCCGGCAATTCTACCATACCATAAGAGAAATGTACAAGACCTTTACCCCATTCAAAACCGAGCTTATCCAACAGGATAGAAAGTACCTGGAAGTGATAATTCTGTTCGTTACCAACGACATAAATCATTTTATCAATCGGATAATCAGCGAAACGAAGTTTGGCAGTACCGATATCCTGCGTCATATAAACAGAGGTTCCGTCGCCGCGAAGAAGCAGTTTATGATCCAGCCCCTCGGTAGTCAGGTCAGCCCAGACAGAGCCGTCTTCTTTTTTGAAGAAAAAGCCTTTTTCCAGTCCCTCCATTACTTTCTCTTTTCCTTCGAGATAAGTATTGGATTCATAATATATCTTATCGAAGCTGACACCCATTTTCCGGTAAGTCTCATCAAATCCGGCATACACCCAGTTGTTCATCATTTCCCACAGGGCACGTACTTCCGGATCGCCGGCTTCCCATTTCACCAGCATCTCGCGGGCTTCCTGCATCAACGGAGAAGCAGCTTCCGCTTCCTCTTTCGACTTGCCTTTTTCCATCAGTTCGGCAAGTTCCGCTTTATAATGCTTGTCGAAAGACACATAGTAGTCGCCTACCAGATGATCACCTTTCTTGCCGGTGCTTTCAGGAGTTTCGCCGTTTCCGTATTTCTTCCATGCCAGCATGGATTTGCAGATATGGATACCACGGTCGTTTACTATATTTGTCTTTACTACTTTGTTTCCGTTTGCAGCCACAATGTTAGCCAGCGCATTTCCCAAAAGATTGTTGCGCACATGCCCCAAGTGAAGCGGCTTGTTGGTATTCGGTGAAGAATACTCAATCATCACCAACGGAGAAGTTTCGGTAGCTTTCACCAGGCCGTACTCTTCATCCGACTGAATCTCATTCAGTAACTCAATCCAGGTAGCCGATGCAATAGTCAGATTCAAAAAGCCTTTTATCACATTGAAAGCAGCTACAGCCGGTTCGTTCGCCTTCAGATATTCGCCAATTTCCTGCGCTGTCTGTTCCGGTCCTTTTCTTGACATTTTCAGAAAAGGGAACACGACCAGTGTCAAATGTCCTTCAAATTCTTTCTTCGTTTTTTGCAACTGCACCATCTTCTCAGGGACTTCCTGACCGTAAAGTGCTTTTAGTCCGTTGATGACGGACGCTACAAGTTTATCTTCTATCTTCATAATCAAGTTGTTTCTTGCGCGCAAAGATACAAAAAAAGGAGACGCACGCGCCTCCCTCTTCTAATTTCTTTCAACTATATGTTTATTCAACAGCTGCAGACAATTCAGCACCAGCTTTAAATTTAGCTACTTTCTTAGCAGGAATAGTAATAGCTGCCTTTGTAGAAGGATTAATACCGGTTCTTGCTGCTCTTTCACTTACAGAGAACGTTCCAAAACCAACCAAAGCTACCTTATCACCAGCTTTCATAGCGTTAGTAACTGAAGAAATGAAAGCATCAAGAGCTTTCTTCGCATCGGCTTTACTCATTTGAGCTTCAGCAGCCATTGCACTAATAAGTTCAGACTTATTCATGATACGTAAAATGATTAATTAATATATATGTTACACAAAAGATTTCCCATTACGACTTTACAAATATAGATGAACAAAACAACATATCAAATAAAAACATAAAAAAAACGCAGCAAATTATTGAAAAAGAGCTAATAGGGAAGCTTTTCCATGCTTTAAAACAGAATTTATTCGTACTTTTGCGTTCATTACTTAAATATTCAGAATATAAAATTATGCCAACTGTAACTAAAAACCTGATAATTATCAATGTACTAGTCTTTTTCGGGACACTTGTCGCCCAACGATATGGTATCGATCTGACTAATTATCTGGGATTGCATTTTTTCCTCGCCAGTGACTTCAATCCGGCACAGCTTATCACTTATATGTTCATGCATGGCGGATTCAGCCACATTTTTTTCAATATGTTTGCCGTTTTCATGTTTGGAACTGTTCTTGAACGGACTTGGGGACCGAAACGTTTCCTTTTTTATTATATCGCCTGTGGTATCGGTGCAGGGCTCATCCAGGAAGGAGTGCAATACATCAAATATATAGTAGACTACAGCCACTATTCACAAGTGGATATAGGAACGGGGATTATTCCTATGGGAGAGTTTTTGAACATGCTGACCACCGTGGGCGCTTCGGGAGCTGTATATGCCATTTTGCTCGCATTCGGTATGTTGTTCCCCAACAACCAGCTATTTATCTTTCCGTTGCCCTTCCCTATCAAAGCTAAATTCTTTGTTTTCGGTTATGCTTTGATTGAACTGTATGCCGGTTTTGCCAATAATCCCGGAGATAATGTCGCGCATTTCGCCCACTTGGGAGGTATGATATTCGGATTTATCCTGATTATGTATTGGAGAAAAAAAAGTAGAAACAATGGGACATATTATAACTGATTTAAAAGAAACGTTCAGAAGAGGAAACACTTTCATCCGACTGATTTACATTAACGTAGGCATCTTTGTTATCGGTACGTTAATCAGTGTCATATTGCAGCTGTTCAACCTGAGTGCAACGGGAATATTCGATTTATTCGCCCTTCCGGCTTCCCTTCACCGGTTTATTCTTCAGCCATGGTCATTGCTCAGCTATATGTTCATGCATGCAGGCTTCCTGCATATCCTGTTCAACATGCTCTGGCTGTACTGGTTCGGAAGTTTGTTTCTCTATTTCTTTTCGGGAAAGCATTTACGGGGATTGTATGTATTGGGAGGTATCTGCGGAGGATTGTTCTACATGATAGCCTATAACATCTTCCCTTATTTCAGCCAGACATTGCCGTTCTCCACACTCGTCGGGGCTTCCGCTTCCGTGCTGGCCATCGTAGCTGCCACCGCCTACAGAGAACCGAACTATCGGGTACAGCTTTTCCTTTTCGGCGCCGTCCGTTTGAAATATCTCGCACTGATCGTTATCGGAACGGACCTGCTCTTTATTACATCCAACAATGCCGGAGGACACATCGCCCACTTAGGCGGCGCACTTGCCGGGCTCTGGTTTGCAGCCAGTCTGAGCAAAGGCAAAGACGTGACTTACTGGATCAACTGGTTCCTTGACGGCTTCGCTTCCCTGTTTCAGAAAAAGACATGGAAACGCAAACCAAAAATGAAAGTACATTATGGAAGCGATACAAGTCGCGAGAAAGATTACGATTATAACGCCCGTAAGAAAGCACAATCGGATGAAGTAGACCGCATTCTGGAAAAGCTGAAAAAATCCGGTTATGAAAGCCTGACGACGGAAGAGAAAAAGAGCTTGTTCGACGCAAGCAAAAGATAAAGAATGGAACACATTGGCAAAGTTGTCCTGTATTTGATATTGGCAGTCAACGCACTCTTTGTAGGGATGTTGATTCTGAGTGCCTATAGCCCGTATCTTCAACCGAAAATACACCCGATAGCTTCTTGCCTGGGGCTTGCCTTCCCCATCTTCCTTGCTGTCAACATCTGTTTCACCCTCTTTTGGGTAATCATCAGCTACCGCTATGCCTTATTACCGGTCATCGGTTTTCTGGTATGTATTCCACAGATACGAACCTATATTCCCATCAATTCTACAGTAGAAACGATACCGGATGGCAGCATCAAATTCCTCTCTTACAATGTGATGGGATTTAACAATCTGGAGAAAAAGGAAGGAAAGAATCCGATATTATCCTATCTGGCTGACAGTGAGGCTGACATAATCTGTCTCCAGGAGTACAATTCAACCAAAAACAAGAAATATCTGACAGACGAAGACATCAGAAAAGCATTGAAAGCATATCCCTACCATTCCATTCACAATCCGGAAAGAGGAGGCAGCCAGTTGGCCTGTTTCTCCAAATTCCCCATACTTTCAGCACGTCCCATCAAGTATGAAAGCACTTACAATGGTTCGATGCAGTACACCCTGAAAGTAAATGAGGACACTATCACCCTCATAAACAACCATCTGGAATCCAACAAACTGACGAAAGAAGACAAGGTGATTTATGAAGATATGATTAAAGACCCGAACGCAAAGAAGGTAAAAACGGGACTCCGGCAATTAATAAAGAAACTGGCAGAAGCATCGGCTATCCGTTCTTCGCAAGCGGATTCTGTAGCCGTCGCCATCGCAAACAGCAAATACCCGACTATTATTACCTGTGGCGATTTCAACGACGCTTCTATTTCATACACCCATCGCATCCTGACACAACAGCTGGATGACGCCTTTACACAATCCGGCAGGGGACTGGGCATCTCCTATAATTTGAATAAATTCTATTTCCGGATAGACAATATTCTGATCAGCCCCAACCAGAAAGCCTACAACTGCACCGTAGACCGTTCGATCAAAGATTCGGACCATTACCCGATCTGGTGCTATATAGGCAAGCAATAATGCAGAAAAACTTAAATAAATACCATGATGATTAGAAAAACTTTAACCATTTTAGCAGTAAGTTGTATGATGTACTCCTGTGAAACAAAAACAGAAAGCAACCCTTTCTTCACTGAATTTCAAACAGAGTATGGTGTTCCTTCTTTCGATAAGATCAAACTGGAACATTACGAACCCGCCTTTCTGAAAGGTATTGAAGAGCAGAACCAGAATATCCAGGCCATTATCGCAAGCCCGGAAGTGCCTACCTTCGACAACACGATTGTAGCTTTGGACAACAGCGCACCCATTCTGAACCGTGTAAGCGCCATTTTCTTCAATATGACGGATGCGGAAACAACCGATGAGCTTACCGAGCTCTCTATCAAAATGGCACCGGTCCTTTCCGAGCACGAAGATAACATCTCCCTGAATCAGGAACTTTTCAAACGTGTAAACGCTGTATATCAACATAAAGATTCCATGAATCTGACAACGGAACAGAAACGCCTGCTGGACAAGACTTACAAAGGATTTGTCCGTTCGGGTGCCAATCTGGATACAGAGAAGCAGGCACGTCTGCGTGAAATCAACAAAGAACTTTCTACTCTCGGCATCACATTCAGCAATAATGTACTGAATGAAAACAATGCTTTCCAACTTTCCGTAGACAAGAAAGAAGATTTAGCCGGATTGCCCGAATGGTTCTGCCAAAGCGCAGCCGAAGAAGCAAAAGCTGCCGGACAACCGGGGAAATGGCTGTTCACCCTGCACAACGCCAGCCGCCTGCCGTTCCTGCAATACGCTGAAAACCGCCCTCTCCGTGAGAAAATGTACAAAGCATACATCAACCGCGGCAATAACAATGACAAGAATGACAACAAAGAAACGATCCGCAAGATCGTCTCCCTCCGCCTGGAAAAAGCAAGGCTATTGGGCTTCAACAACTACGCCAACTTCGTACTGGATGAGACAATGGCAAAGAATGACAGCAACGTAATGAACCTGCTGAACAACCTCTGGAGCTATGCCCTCCCGAAAGCGAAAGCCGAAGCCGCAGAACTTCAACAGTTAATGGACAAAGAAGGCAAAGGCGAAAAGCTGGAAGCCTGGGACTGGTGGTACTACACAGAAAAACTCCGCAAAGAGAAATACAACCTCTCCGAAGAAGACACCAAACCTTATTTTAAACTGGAAAATGTACGCGAAGGAGCTTTCGCAGTCGCCAACAAACTATATGGTATCACGCTGAGCAAACTGGAAGGTATCCCGACTTATCATCCGGATGTAGAAGTCTTCGAAGTGAAAGACGCCGACGGCTCCCAACTGGGTATATTCTATGTAGACTATTTCCCGCGTTCCGGAAAAAGCGGTGGCGCATGGATGAGCAATTACCGCGAACAGCAGGGAGCAACGCGTCCCTTGGTATGCAACGTATGCAGTTTCACCAAACCGGTCGGCGATACCCCTTCTCTGTTGACTATGGACGAAGTAGAAACCCTGTTCCACGAATTTGGCCATGCCCTGCACGGCTTACTGACAAAGTGCGAATACAAAGGAACTTCCGGCACCAATGTCGTACGTGACTTTGTTGAACTTCCTTCTCAGATCAACGAACACTGGGCTACCGAACCGGAAGTACTGAAGATGTACGCCAAACACTATCAGACAGGTGAAGTGATCCCCGATGAAATCATCGAAAAGATTCTGAAACAGAAAACGTTCAACCAAGGATTCATGACCACCGAATTACTGGCTGCCGCCATCCTCGACATGAACCTTCACATGATAACAGATGTAAAGAATCTGGATATGCTTGCTTTCGAAAAAGAAGCCATGGACAAGCTCGGTCTGATCCCCGAAATTGCCCCCCGTTACCGCGTCACTTACTTCAATCATATCATTGGCGGATACGCTGCCGGATACTACAGTTACCTTTGGGCGAATGTACTTGACAATGATGCCTTTGAAGCCTTCAAAGAACATGGAATCTTTGATAAAAACACCGCCGACCTCTTCCGCTACAACGTATTGGAGAAGGGAGACAGCGAAGATCCGATGATACTTTATAAGAATTTCCGCGGTGCAGAACCAAGTCTGGAGCCGTTACTGAAAAACAGAGGAATGAAATAAAACGGCAAAAAAGCCCTTAAACATCAAATATTTGAGGGCTTATTACATATGAATGTGAAAAAAAAACTATATTTGCAGCCTTGTATGCGGCAAATAGTACTTGTATACGACAGAATTTAACTGAAAATTAAATTAAAAAAGTAATCATCATAAATTAAAAGTAAAATGCAAAACAAAGGATTTGTAAAGGTTTTTGCGGTACTGCTCACGCTGGTGTGCGTGTTCTACCTCTCCTTCTCCTTCGTAACTCGCCATTACACAAATAAGGCGAAAGAGATTGCGAACGGCGACCCGAAAGTAGAACAGGACTACCTTGACTCTCTCTCCAATGAGAAAGTAATGCTGTGGAACTGGACGCTGAAACAATGTCGTGAAATGGAGATCAGTTTAGGTTTGGACCTGAAAGGTGGTATGAACGTTATCCTTGAAGTTTCTGTGCCTGATGTTATCAAAGCATTGGCTGATAACAAGCCGGATGAAAATTTCAACAAGGCGTTGAACGAAGCTGCAAAGCAAGCTGTCAACAGCCAGGATGATATCATCACCCTGTTCGTCAGAGAATACCAGAAGACTGCTCCGGGCGCAAAACTTTCCGAACTCTTCGCAACACAACAGTTGAAAGACAAAGTTAACCAGAAATCATCAGATGCTGAAGTAGAAAAAGTATTGAGAGCAGAAGTAAAAGCTGCCGTTGAAAACTCATACAACGTACTTCGTACCCGTATCGACCGTTTTGGTGTTGTTCAGCCGAACATCCAGAGCCTGGAAGATAAAATGGGCCGTATCATGGTGGAACTCCCGGGTATCAAAGAACCGGAACGTGTGAGAAAACTTCTTCAGGGTTCGGCTAACCTCGAATTCTGGGAAACATATACCGCCAAAGAGATTCTTCCGGCTATGCAGTCGGCTGACTCCAAGTTGCGTGCTCTATTGTCACAGGAAACCGCTACCGATTCCACTGCCGCTAATGTAACTGCAGACACAATCCCTGCAGCCAAACTGGCAGAAGCTACTCCGGCAAAGAAAGCCGTAAGTGTTGCCGACAGCCTCGCAGCTACTCTGAAAGGAGACGCGAAAGACGAAAAGGCGGGAGCAAACATGGAAGAAATCAAAAAGCAATATCCGTTGCTGGCTGTTCTTCAGTTGAACTCAAGCGGTCAGGGTCCGGTTATCGGTTATGCTAACTATAAGGATACTGCCGATATCAACAGATATCTGAGTATGCCCGAAATCCAGGCAGAACTTCCGAAAGACCTTCGTCTGAAATGGGGTGTTTCTCCTTCTGAATTCGATAAGAAAGGACAGACATTCGAACTGTATGCTATCAAGTCTACCGAACGTAACGGCAAAGCTCCGTTGGAAGGTGATGTAGTAACAGATGCAAAAGACGAATTCGACCAATACAGCAAACCGGCTGTAAGCATGACCATGAACTCTGACGGTGCACGTCGCTGGGCACAGCTGACCAAGCAGAACATCGGTCGTTCTATCGCTATCGTTCTTGATAACTATGTATATTCTGCTCCGAACGTAAACTCTGAAATCACAGGCGGACGTTCACAGATTACAGGTCACTTCACTCCGGAACAGGCAAAGGACTTAGCTAACGTATTGAAATCAGGTAAGATGCCGGCTCCGGCTCACATCGTACAGGAAGATATCGTAGGTCCGTCTCTGGGTCAGGAATCTATTAACGCAGGTATTTTCTCATTCGTTGTAGCTTTGATCCTGTTGATGATCTATATGTGTTCCATGTATGGTTTCATCCCGGGTATGGTTGCCAACTGTGCATTGTTCCTGAACTTCTTCTTCACGCTGGGTATCCTTTCATCCTTCCAGGCGGCACTGACCATGTCTGGTATTGCCGGTATGGTGTTGTCACTCGGTATGGCGGTGGATGCGAACGTACTTATCTATGAACGTACAAAAGAAGAGCTTCGTGCCGGCAAGGGTGTGAAGAAAGCGTTGGCTGACGGTTATTCAAATGCCTTCTCTGCTATCTTCGACTCCAACCTGACATCTATCATCACCGGTATCATCCTGTTCAACTTCGGTACAGGTCCTATCCGTGGTTTTGCCACTACATTGATTATCGGTATCCTTGTATCCTTCTTCACTGCTGTGTTCATGACTCGTCTGGTTTACGAACACTTCATGAATAAAGACAAGTGGCTGAACCTGACATTTACTTCCAAGATTTCCAGAAACTTGCTGGTAAATACCCGCTTCGACTTCATGGGAACCAATAAGAAATCACTGATCATCGTAAGCGCTATTATCCTTGTTTGTATCGGTTCGTTTGCATTGCGTGGTTTGAGTCAAAGTATCGACTTCACCGGTGGACGTAACTTCAAGGTACAATTCGAGAATCCGGTAGAACCGGAACAAGTTCGTGAGCTGATCGCTGACAAGTTCGGTGAAGACGTCAATGTAAATGTGATCGCTATCGGTACAGACAAGAAGACAGTACGTATCAGTACTAACTACCGTATCGCAGACGAAGGTAACAACGTAGACTCTGAAATCGAATCATACTTATATGAAACATTGAAGCCGTTGCTGACACAGAACATCACACTGGCTACTTTCATCGACCGTGACAATCACACAGGCGGTAGTATCGTTAGTTCACAGAAAGTGGGTCCGAGTATCGCAGACGATATCAAGACAGGTGCCGTATGGTCAGTTGTTCTGGCTCTGATCGCTATCGGTCTGTATATCTTGATCCGTTTCCGCAACATCGCTTACAGTATCGGTTCTATCGTAGCTCTGAGCTGTGATACCATTATGATTATCGGTGCTTACTCACTGTTGTGGGGTATCGTTCCGTTCTCACTGGAAATTGACCAGACATTTATCGGTGCTATTCTGACGGCTATCGGTTACTCTATTAATGATAAGGTGGTAATCTTCGACCGTGTACGTGAGTTCTTCGGCTTGTATCCGAAACGTGACAAGCGTCAGTTGTTCAACGACTCTCTGAACACTACACTGGCTCGTACCATCAATACTTCATTGAGTACGTTGATCGTATTGCTGTGTATCTTCATCCTCGGTGGTGATTCCATCCGCAGCTTCGCATTCGCTATGATTCTCGGTGTTGTTATCGGTACTTTATCTTCGTTGTTCATTGCATCTCCGATTGCATACAACATGATGAAGAACAAAAAAGTAGTGGTAGCAGCTACGGAAGAATAATAAATTCCAGAAATAGAAAAAGCCTCTTCCGAACATTCGGAAGAGGCTTTTTCTATTGATTATTAAAACAAATAGAAGCTATAAGACGTTAATCTTTAAAGAAGCCATTGTAATACTTAAAACTCAATACAGTATGAAGCAAAACAACACCGCCTCCCGCAGATTTCTCTTAGTAGCCCCGAGGGGAATCGAACCCCTATCTAAAGTTTAGGAAACTTCTATTCTATCCGTTGAACTACAAGGCCGCTTTTATTTTGGTTGCAAAGATAACGGTTTCTGTTGATTTAACAAGAATAAAAATGCAGGTTCCTTTCAGTAATTCCAATTATTTGGCGTCAATAGGACAATAAAGTTCGATTTATTTTGATAATTCGATTAACTTTCCGACCTTTGCGCTCACAAATTGAAAGTAAAATCAGTTTTTAAATTAAATATAGTAATTAAAGTTATGGCAGACGAAATGATGGTTAAAGAATTGGAGGAAGTCGTAGTACGTTTCTCCGGCGACTCCGGCGATGGTATGCAGCTGGCAGGCAACATCTTCTCGAACGTGTCGGCTACAGTAGGAAATGACATCTGTACATTCCCCGACTATCCGGCAGACATCCGTGCCCCGCAAGGTTCGCTGACCGGTGTTTCCGGTTTTCAGATCCACGTAGGCGCAGGACAGGTGTACACTCCAGGAGACCGTTGCCACGTATTAGTAGCGATGAACCCCTCCGCACTGAAAACACAAATCAAATTCTGTAAACCGCAAGGACTTATCATTACCGACTCCGACTCGTTCGAAGCCAGAGACCTGGAAAAAGCACAATTTAAGACCAACAATCCTTTTGAAGAATTAGGCGTTAAACAAGAAGTGCTGGAAGTGCCCATCTCTTCTATGTGCAAAGAAAGTCTGAAAGATTCCGGACTGGACAATAAAACGATTCTCCGTTGTAAGAATATGTTCGCGCTCGGACTGGTTTGCTGGCTGTTCAACCGCAATCTGGCAGCAGCAGAAAAGATGCTGCGCGAGAAGTTCGCCAAGAAACCGGAAATCGCAGAAGCAAATATCAAGGTATTGAACGATGGCTACAACTACGGCGCCAACACACACGCTTCTACCTCTACTTATAAGATTGAAAGCAAAGCCCCGAAATCAAAAGGGCTTTATACAGATATTAATGGTAACAAGGCAACGTCTTACGGACTGATTGCCGCAGCCGAAAAAGCCGGTCTGGAACTATATCTGGGTTCGTACCCGATCACTCCGGCTACCGACATTCTGCATGAACTGGCCAAACATAAATCACTGGGAGTAAAAACCGTACAGTGCGAAGACGAAATCGCCGGTTGTGCTTCTGCCGTTGGTGCAGCTTTTGCAGGTGCGCTGGCAGTAACGACAACTTCCGGTCCGGGCATCTGCCTGAAAAGTGAGGCGATGAACTTGGCCGTTATCGGCGAACTTCCGTTGGTGATTGTCAACGTACAGCGTGGTGGCCCGTCTACGGGTCTACCTACCAAATCGGAGCAGACCGACTTGCTGCAAGCACTCTACGGTCGTAACGGTGAAAGCCCGATGCCGGTTATCGCCGCCACTTCACCGACCAACTGTTTCGATGCCGCCTACATGGCAGCCAAAATTGCTTTGGAACACATGACTCCGGTCGTATTACTAACAGATGCTTTCGTAGCCAACGGCTCTGCCGCATGGAAACTTCCTGATCTGAATGACTACCCTGCCATCAATCCTCCGTATGTAACTCCGGACATGGCAGGCAACTGGACTCCGTACCAACGTAACGAAGAAACAGGCGTACGCTACTGGGCGACTCCGGGAACAGAAGGTTTCATGCACCGTATCGGTGGGCTTGAAAAGAGTAATGAAACCGGAGCCATCTCTACCGAACCCGAAAACCACAACAAGATGGTTCACCTGCGTCAGGCAAAAGTGGACAAGATTGCAGACTACATCCCCGAACTTGAAGTGCTGGGCGATGAAGACGCAGACTTGCTGATTGTAGGCTGGGGCGGTACCTACGGACATCTCCGTCTGGCTATGGACTTCATGCGCGAACATGGAAAGAAGGTTGCATTCGCACACTTCCAGTACATCAACCCGCTGCCGAAGAATACAGCCGACGTATTACGTAAATATAAGAAGATCGTAGTAGCCGAACAGAATCTGGGACAATTTGCCGGTTACCTGCGTATGAAAGTACCCGGACTGAATATCAGCCAGTTCAACCAAGTGAAAGGACAGCCTTTCGTTACGAGAGAATTGATAGATGCATTTACTAAATTATTGGAGGAATAAGAGATGAGCGATAAAGTATATACCGTACAAGATTATAAATCAGGTCAGCCTCGCTGGTGTCCGGGATGCGGTGACCACGCTTTCCTGAACTCACTGCACAAGGCAATGACCGAACTGGGAGTAGCTCCACACAATATCGCCGTAATTTCCGGTATCGGTTGCTCTTCCCGTCTGCCTTATTATGTAAATACGTATGGTTTCCATACCATCCACGGACGTGCCGCTGCCGTTGCAACGGGTGCTAAAGTGGCTAATCCGGATTTGACTATCTGGCAGATTTCCGGTGACGGTGACGGTCTGGCTATCGGTGGTAACCACTTCATCCACGCTGTTCGTCGTAACATCGACCTGAACATGATTCTGTTGAACAACCGTATCTATGGACTGACCAAAGGACAGTATTCACCGACTTCCGAACGCGGATTCGTCAGCAAATCATCTCCTTACGGAACGGTAGAAGACCCTTTCCATCCGGCAGAACTGGCATTCGGTGCACGCGGACGTTTCTTTGCACGTTGTATCGCTGTAGACGGTGCCGCTTCTGTAGAGGTTCTGAAAGCAGCAGCCAACCACAAGGGTGCATCTGTTGTGGAAGTTCTGCAAAACTGCGTAATCTTCAATGACGGAACTCACGCTTCTGTTGCAACAAAGGAAGGACGCGCAAAGAATGCAATCTATCTAGAGCACGGCAAACCGATGTTGTTCGGTGAAAACAAAGAGTTCGGACTGATGCAAGAAGGTTTCGGACTGAAAGTGGTAAAACTTGGCGAGAATGGCATCACAGAAAAAGATATTCTGATTCACGATGCTCATTGCCAGGACAATACTCTTCAGTTGAAGCTGGCTTTGATGGAAGGCCCCGATTTCCCGATTGCACTCGGTGTGATTCGTGAAGTAGAGGCACCTACCTACAATGACGCTGTAGCAGAACAGATTGAAGAAGTCAAAGGCAAGAAGAAATATCATAATTTCCAGGAGTTGCTGATGACAAACGATACTTGGGAAGTGAAGTAATTCATTTTACTGAGAAAAAATAGAAAAGCGCAGGTAAAGGAGTTCGTCTCCTGCCTGCGCTTTTTGTTTATATAGTTTCTACATAAATACATGAAACACTCTATTCCATTTTAGCAAACTCCTCTACAAAGCACCTACACTTCTGTATTCAAAGGTTATAGCCTTTTTCTTCTTCAGCCAATTACAGAAGCCGCTTGCTTAAGTAACGCACTGGATACCATACTGACAGGAATCCCACTGCTAAAACAGTAATAAAAATAAGCACTACATCCCATGCATGGACGCTTACCGGATAAGCGTCCACCACAAAAGTTCCACCACCTCCGCCAAGGGTAATGATGCCAAACTTCTGCTGAATAAAACATAATATCAACCCCAGTATAATACCGGAGATAGCACCAAAGAGAGAGATGAGCCGTCCCTCAAATAAAAAGATACGGGATATCAGTTTATCACTGGCTCCCAAACTGCGCAAGGTTATGACATCGTCTTTCTTATCCAGAATCAACATAGAAAGAGAACCGATCACATTAAAACAGGCAATCATCAGAATAAAAGTAAGAAACAGATAAGAGATCAGCTTCTCTATTTCCATGATACGGAAAACATCTGCTTGCTGCTGATAACGGTTCTGTACCACAAAGTCATCACCCAGCATTTTTTCTATTTTAGACTGTACGGATGATATATTGGCATTCGGTTTCAGTTTCAACTCAATGCCGGAAACCTCTGTCGTATAGTCCAATAAGTTACGAAGGAAATCAAGGGAAGTGAGAATATAGCTTTCATCATACTTCTGTTGGTTGACCACGAACACAACACCCGGTGAATAAAGATAGTCGCGATTGAAAGAAGCTCCGGGATTCGCCATATTCACTTTGGCATTACGCTTGGGAAGATACACCTGCAAAGGATCTACGAACGCCAGTCCGGTACCCAAAGTCGAAACCAGTTCCACGCCCATCACCCCATAATTCACTATCGAATCATGAAGAATAAACTCGCCGGCTCCGTAAAGAATGCTATCTATTTCGGTTAAATCCTCAAAGTTATCTTCCACGCCTTTCAACACAACCATAGCCTGACGGTCTTTATATTGCACCATCGCATTCTCTTCCAGCGTCTCTGTAGATACCGAGACCTCCGGAAGCGCACAGACCGCACGAATTTTTTCATCCTGTCCGTCGAAGACTTTTCCCTCACGGATGGTAATCTTCAACTGAGGATCAAAAGCTGTGAAAAAGCTGGCTACCATATCCTGAAATCCGTTGAATACGGAAAGCGTGCAGACCAGTGCCAACGTAGCAAGTGCCACCCCGCATACTGATATGCCGGAAATAATATTGATAGCATTATGCTTCTTTTTCGAGAAAAGATAACGCCGGGCTATGTAGAAGGGAAAATTCACTTCAGCAAAGAGTCAATCTTCTCAATATAATCCAGTGAGTCGTCCACGAAGAACTTCAATTCAGGAATAATCCGTAATTGATGACGCACACGGGTTCCGAGCTCAAAGCGAATGGACTTCATGTTCTCATTGATATTCTTCACCATTTCTTCTGCTTTCTCTGACGGGAAAACGCTCAGGTACACGCGCGCAATACTCATATCAGGACTGATACGAACGGCGCTGACCGATATTAATATACCCGGCATTGCCTTTGTCTGAAGCAGGAATATCTCGCTCAGCTCCTTCTGTAACAGGCGGGATATCTTATTCTGTCTGGTTGTTTCCATAAATTTACTCCTTATCTTACTTTTTTCTTATTATAGTTAACCCATCACGCAAAGGCAGGATTACTTTCTCCACCCGGTCGTCCGTCACAAGGGCGTCATTGAATGCTTTGATGCCAATGGTCTGCGTATCCGCACTACGAGGTTGTTCCAACACATGACCATCCCACAATGTATTGTCGGCAATGATATACCCACCTGTGGAAAGATGCTTTAAAACCATCTCGTAATAATCGATATATTTACGTTTATCACCGTCAATGAAGGCCAGATCGAACGTAACGCCCAAATGAGGAACAAGCTCCAAGGCATCTCCTATATAAAAGCGAATCTTGTCCGCAAAAGGAGAATTCTCCAGCCAGGGACGGGTAAAGTCCTCTTGTTCATCATTAATTTCAAACGTATGCAACATTCCGCCCTCCGACAAGCCTTCCGCCAGACAAAGGGCAGAATAACCGCTATACGTTCCGATCTCCAGTATATGCCGGGGGTGAATCATCTCCACAAACATTTTCAGCATCCGCCCCTGTAAATGCCCGGAAGCCATACGGGGACGAAGCAGTTTCACATGCGTATCCCGGTAGAGTGCTTTCAGATAGTCACTTTCCGCATCGATATGCTGCAAAATATATTCATCAATAGATTCAGTCTCCTGCATAAAAACCTTATTTTAGATGTAACAGTTAGAGATAACGATTGTTGTTAGGCAATACAGTTTCTCCCGCATGTTTCAACGCATCTTCCACGACATTGATTTCGAGGAATGAAGTTTGTGTACCTGCCTTACCGCTACTCAGATATCCTACCATATCAGTCGGCTGCAAACGTCCTTCCTTCAACAGGCGGCGCAAAGCGGCAAAATAATATTCCTGTCCGTTGGCCAGCTCCGGCATATAGATTGCTTCCACTCCATAAGAAAGTGCCAGATGACGCATGGTCTTTTCTTTATAGCAGATAGCCAATACCGGGAACTTACCACGGAAAGCTGCCAGATTACGGGCGGTCCGTCCGCTATAGCTGTCTGTGATGATGGCACGTATCTTCAGTTTCGATGTAGCTTTCACTGCCTGTTTAGCAAGGAAGGCCGTTACATCGTTACTGTTTTCGTTCAACGGGATACGGATATCATTCTCTTCCAGTTTATCTTTTTCAGCCTGGGCCGCGATCTTGGTCATTGTCTTGACTGCATCTACCGGATATTTGCCATAAGCAGTCTCACCGCTCAACATCAGAGCATCCGTACGATAGTAGATTGCATTCGCGATATCGGTCACTTCCGCACGGGTCGGACGAGGATTGTTGATCATAGTATGAAGCATCTGAGTCGCAACGATCACAGGTTTCTTTGCCAGGATACATTTGCGGATCAGCACACGCTGGATACCCGGAATACGTTCCTGCGGCACTTCGATACCCAGGTCACCACGGGCTACCATCACGCCGTCCGCCACTTCAAGAATCTCGTCGATGTTGTCCACCCCTTCCTGATTCTCAATCTTGGCAATAATCCGGATATCACTATTGTGAGCATCCAGAATTTCACGGATATCAAGTACGTCCTGACGGTTGCGCACGAAAGAGTGAGCGATGAAATCGATATCCTTTTCAATCGCGTAAAGTATATTGTTACGGTCTTTCTCTGTCAATGAAGGAAGATTGATACGAACACCCGGGACGTTCACGCTCTTGCGGCTTCCCAACGTTGCATCGTTTTTCACTTCGCAAAGCAGATAATCGGCTGTCTTATCGATTACTTCGAGTTCAAGATCACCATCGTCAATCAGAACCAGACCTCCGATATTCAAATCGTTCACAAAGTTAGGATACGAAACAGCGATACATTCACGAGTCGTCTCCTGATCAGGATTGCCGACAATCTTTACTTTATCACCTATCTGATATGGAATCGGTTCCGCATTGGCAGTTGTACGTACTTCCGGTCCTTTGGTATCCATGAGGATTGCAATCCGGTTGGATACGGAACGTACATTGGCAATCAACGCTTCAAAACCTTCACGGCTAGCGTGAGCCGTATTCATACGTACCACATTCATCCCAGCTTCAAACAGCTGTTTTATAAAGTCCACATCGCAACGTCTGTCCGAAATGGATGCGACGATTTTTGTCTGTTTCAGTAACATAGCCTTTTTACCTATTTAATATATTAATACCTTATTTATTACCTAACAAAGCCTCCAGAGCCAACCGATACGAGTTCAGCCCGAAGCCACAGATCACTCCTTTGCATGCGCAGGCGATCATAGATACATGCCGGAAAGACTCACGGCTATGTACATTAGAAATATGTACCTCGATCACCGGAGAAGTCACAGAACGAATGGCATCCTGCAGAGCGATGGAGGTATGTGTATAAGCGCCGGCATTCAGAATGATGCCGTCTACCTCAAAACCTACCTGCTGAATGCAGTCAATCATTTCTCCCTCAATGTTCGATTGAAAATAGTCGATCTCCAAATCAGCATATCTTTTACGAAGCTCAGCCAGATAGTCTTCAAATGTAACACTTCCGTATATGGAAGGTTCACGTTTGCCCAACAGATTGATGTTCGGGCCATTAATAATTTGTATTCTCATCGCCGTAGTCCTGCTTTTTTAATACCTTTGTATCCAAAGAACAATATTTCAGGCTACAAAGGTAGAAAAAAGAAATGGAAATCAACGAAAAAAACAAGAAGAAGGAGCAACAAGCACTGATAATCAGAAAGTACCAGCAGTACCTCAAGCTGGAAAAGTCTTTATCCCCCAATACATTGGACGCTTATCTGACCGATCTGGATAAACTGATGAGTTTTCTGACTCTGGAAGGGATAGATGTTCTTGAAGTATGCCTGTCCGATCTCCAGCGTTTCGCTGCGGGATTGCATGACATCGGCATTCATCCTCGTTCTCAGGCACGCATTTTATCCGGCATCAAGTCCTTCTTCCGTTTCCTTATTATGGCGGATTATCTGGAGGCTGATCCCAGCGAACTGCTGGAAGGTCCCAAGATAGGATTAAAACTCCCCGAAGTGCTGACCGTAGAAGAGATCGACAACATCATCTCCTCCGTAGACCGCAGCAAAGCCGAAGGACAGCGCAACAGAGCTATTCTGGAAACATTATACAGCTGCGGACTCCGTGTATCCGAACTTGTCAGCCTCAAATTATCCGATCTCTATTTTGATGAAGGCTTCATCAAAGTAGAAGGCAAAGGAAGCAAGCAACGTCTTGTTCCCATTTCCCCCCGTGCCATTAACGAGATCAAACTTTATTTCTTGGACCGCAACCGGATAGAAGTTAAAAAAGACTATGAAGATTTTGTGTTTGTCAGCCAGCGGAGAGGCAAATCACTTTCCCGGATTATGATCTTTCATATGATAAAAGAATTAGCACAAAATGCGGGTATCACCAAAAACATCAGTCCGCACACTTTCCGACACTCCTTTGCCACTCATTTACTGGAAGGTGGCGCCAATTTACGGGCCATCCAATGCATGCTCGGACACGAATCGATTGCGACGACCGAAATTTATACCCATATCGACCGAAACATGCTTCGCAGCGAGATTATCGAGCATCATCCCCGAAATATCAAGTATCGGCGAGAAAAAGAGTCGGGTTTTCATTAAATTATGATAAAAACCTCCTGCTAACTACATAATTATATTAAGAATTAATATCTTTGCGATGTTTTTCCTTTATTAGGATTGAAAAGGGGTTATAAATATGACGATATTTCAATTACAAACATTTAATTTATACCTAAAATGACAAAGAAGTTGTACTTGCCTTTACTCATGGCAATTGTTGTTGCACTTTTCTCTTCGTGCAAGAAAATGGGTCCCCTGTCAGCGGACTACTTCACTGTTACTCCACAAGTGTTGGAAGCAGTAGGTGGTAAAGTTCCTGCTACCATTAATGGTAAATTCCCTGAAAAGTATTTCAAGAAAAAAGCTGTAGTAGAAGTTACTCCGGTTTTGAAATGGAATGGCGGTGAAGCTAAAGGACAAAGTGCTGTGTTCCAAGGAGAAAAAGTAGAAGGAAACGATCAGACTATCTCTTACAAAGTAGGTGGTAGCTATACGATGAAAACATCTTTCGACTATGTTCCTGAAATGGCAAAATCTGAACTGTGGCTTGAATTCAAAGCTAAAGTTGGTAAAAAGGAAGTCGTTATCCCCGCTGTGAAAGTAGCTGATGGTGTAATCTCTACTTCTGAATTGGTAAATAACACATTGGGCAGCGCTAACCCGGCTCTGGGCGAAGATGCTTTCCAACGTATCATCAAGGAAAAACACGATGCTAACATCATGTTCTTGATCCAACAGGCTAACATCCGTTCAAGCGAGTTGAAAACTGCTAAAGAATTCAACAAGGAAGTTGCTAACATAAACAAAGCTGCCAACAAGAAGATCAGCAACATTGAAGTTTCTGCTTATGCTTCTCCTGATGGTGGTGTAAGCCTGAATACAACTCTGGCAGAAAACCGCGAAAGCAACACCACCAAGATGTTGAACAAAGACTTGAAGAAAGCTAAGATCGACGCTCCGGTTGACGCTAAATATACTGCACAGGACTGGGAAGGTTTCCAGGAACTGGTTTCTAAATCTAACATCCAGGATAAAGAACTGATCCTTCGCGTATTATCTATGTATCAGGATCCTGCACAGAGAGAACAAGAAATCAAGAACATCTCTTCTGTATACAAGAACCTGGCTGACGATATCCTTCCTCAACTGCGTCGTTCTCGTTTGACTTTGAACTACGAGATCATCGGTAAGTCTGACGAAGAAATCACTAAGCTTGCTTCTTCTAATCCTTCTGAACTGAACATCGAAGAATTGCTGTATGCTGCTACACTGACTAACGATCCTGCAAAACAGGAAGCTATCTATACTCAGGCAACAAAACAGTTCCCTAACGATTACCGCGCATACAACAACCTTGGTAAGCTTGCTTATCAAGCTGGTAACGTTGACAAAGCTGAATCTTACCTGATGAAAGCTGCCAGCGTAAACGCTGCTCCTGAAGTAAACATGAACTTAGGTTTGATCTCTTTGATCAAGGGTGACAAAGCTGCTGCTGAAGCTTACTTCGGTAAAGCTGCAGGTACAAAAGAACTTGGCGAATCTATGGGTAACCTGTACATCGCTCAAGGCCAGTATGAAAGAGCAGTTAACTCATTCGGTGACGCTAAGACTAACAGTGCTGCTTTGGCTCAGATCCTTGCTAAGGACTACAACAAAGCTAAAAACACACTGGCAGGCGTAGAAAAACCAGATGCTTACACAGACTACCTGATGGCAGTTCTAGGTGCTAGAACTAACAATTCTTCTATGGTAACCAGCAGCTTGAAGAGCGCTGTTGCTAAAGAACCTGCGTTGGCTAAGAAAGCTGCAACAGACTTGGAATTCTCTAAGTTCTTCACAAATGCAGACTTCATGAGCATCATCAAATAAGAGAATTACCACTCTATTTTAGATATTGAGAATTGCTCGTCATTACAAATGACGGGCAATTCTTTTTTTTATCTGTAAAAAACCGTACTTTCGCAGAAAAGAAATCAAAGCAATGAAAAAGAGTAGTATTTTAATCCTCATCATTATCTGTCTGGTCGGATGCAAGAAGGGCTCCAATGAGACAACCATCACCGGAGAGATCAAAGGACTCGGAACAGATACACTTTATTTGTACGGCATGGACGAACTGTACGACCGGATAGACACCATTTATGTAGAAAACGATAAGTTCTCCTACACTACCAGCGTAGATACGATCACTTCTGCCTATCTGTTACTCAAGAACCGGATTGAATATCCTGTCTTTCTTGATAAGGGTAACAAGATCAAAATAAAAGGAGATACGATCAATCTGAATTTCCTGACTATCAGTGGAAATATATACAATGAGGAGTTTACAGACTTCCAAAAAGTACTGGAAGATCCGGCTGATCCTTCAGAAAAAGCCAGCGAAGAAACAGTGGATAAAAGAATAACTGTAGAGAAAGCAAACACTGCCGAAGAAATGGCGGAAGAGTTCATACTGCAACATCACTCCTCCTATGTAAGCCTTTACTTATTAGACAAATACTTCGTTCAGAAAGAAACGCCTGACTTCAGTAAAATTAAAAAGCTAGTTGAAGTAATGACAGGTGTATTACAGGACAAACCGTATATCGAACGTTTGAATGAAACAATCACTCAGGCAGAAAAATCGGAGATTGGCAAATATGCACCTTTCTTCAGCCTGCCCAATGCGAAAGGAGAAAAGATTACCCGTTCATCAGACGCCTTCAAGCAGAAAAGCCTGCTGATCAACTTTTGGGCTTCCTGGAACGACAGCATCTCTCAGAAGCAGAGCAACAGCGAGCTAAGAGAAATCTACAAAAAGTATAAGAAGAACAAATATATAGGAATGCTCGGCATCTCACTGGATGTAGACAAGCAGCAATGGAAAGACGCCATCAAACGCGATACGCTGGACTGGGAACAGGTATGCGATTTCGGCGGACTCAATTCTGAAGTAGCCAAGCAATATTCTATCTATAAAATACCTGCCAACATACTTCTCTCGTCGGACGGAAAGATTTTAGCTAAGAACCTTCGGGGAGAAGAGCTGAAAAAGAAAATAGAAAACATCGTTGAGGAAGCGACAGAAAAAGAAAAGAAAAACAAACAGAAGAAATAAACGGTAATCAAACGTGCTAATTAAAGTTTTCGGAGCGGCTGTTCAAGGGATTGATGCAACACTCATCACAATCGAAGTCAACAGCTCACGTGGCTGTATGTTCTATCTCGTCGGTCTTCCGGATTCCGCAGTGAAGGAAAGTCACCAACGTATTATCTCCGCACTGCAAGTCAATGGCTATAAAATGCCGACCAGTAACCTGGTTGTAAATATGGCACCGGCCGATATCCGCAAAGAAGGCTCGGCTTATGATTTGCCTCTTGCCATCGGCTTGCTGGGTGCCAGCGAAACCATATCTTCCGAAAAGTTATCCCGCTATCTGATGATGGGAGAACTTAGTCTTGACGGGAGCATTCAGCCTATCAAAGGAGCACTGCCTATTGCTATCAAAGCCCGTGAAGAAAACTTTGAGGGACTCATTATTCCTCAACAGAATGCGCGGGAAGCAGCAGTTGTCAATCAACTGAAGGTATATGGCGTCAGTAATATCAAAGAAGTTATCCAGTTCTTCAATGGTGAGCGGGAGCTGGAACAGACCGTTGTCAACACGCGGGAAGAGTTTTATCAACAGCAAACAGCCTTTGACCTGGACTTTGCAGACGTAAAAGGACAGGAGAATGTGAAAAGGGCGTTGGAAGTTGCTGCCGCCGGAGGACATAATCTCATCATGATCGGCGCTCCCGGCAGTGGTAAATCAATGATGGCTAAACGGTTACCTTCCATCCTTCCTCCCCTCTCCCTGGGTGAAAGCCTGGAAACGACCAAAATACATTCCGTTGCAGGAAAACTAAACCGGGGCTCTTCACTGATTTCCCAACGGCCATTCCGTGATCCCCATCATACGATATCGCAAGTTGCAATGGTGGGAGGCGGAAATTTTCCCCAACCGGGAGAAATAAGCCTGGCGCATAACGGAGTTTTATTTTTGGACGAATTACCCGAATTCAACAGAGGGGTATTAGAAGTCCTGCGCCAGCCACTGGAAGACCGGCAGATTACCATCTCCCGCATAAAGAGCACAATCAGTTATCCCGCCAATCTGATGCTCATTGCATCCATGAATCCATGCCCTTGCGGATACTATAATCATCCGACCAAGGCATGTGTATGCAGTCCTGGTCAGGTACAAAAGTATCTGAACAAGATATCCGGTCCGTTGTTGGACCGTATTGATATTCAGATAGAGATTGTTCCTGTTCCGTTCGACAAGATATCCGATCAGCGACAGGGAGAAGCAAGCAGTGTTATTCGGAACAGAGTCATTCAGGCACGCCGTATACAGGAACAGCGCTATGCCGATCATCCCGGTATCTACTGCAATGCACAGATGAGCAGCAAGTTATTATCCATTTACGCTCGGCCGGATGACAAAGGACTTTCCCTGCTGCGAAATGCAATGGAACGCCTCAATCTTTCCGCACGCGCATACGACCGTATATTAAAGGTGGCACGTACCGTTGCCGACCTTGAGGGTGCGGAACTGATACAGCCCTCCCATTTGGCTGAAGCCATCAGTTATCGCAATCTAGACAGAGAAAACTGGGCGGGATAAAAGCGCTTGACAGTAAATCAATAAAATACCATAAAGAAAAAGTCTTTGTCTCATATAAAATACTATTTTCGCAAGATAGAATCTAGTATATGAATAAACACGACAACCCATATTACCCCCTATTTCTACTCATCGGATGGCTTATCATGCTGAGTAGTTGTCAACCTGCCCCATCTCATCTTCTGGAAAAAGCGATGCAGATGGAGAATGTATCAACCGACAGTATCTTTTTCTACCTGCAACAAATAGAAGAACCCGACAAATTACCTCTCAATGATCAGGGAGATTATTACCTGTTGCTCTACAAGGCAACTCTGTGGAAAACAGGAACACCTGATGATTCATTATTGCAGATCGCCATCCGGCAATATAAACAAAACGAGCAGCAAACCCAGTATGTACGGGCACGCATTGAGCAAAGCGCCTCCTATTTATATCGTAATCTGCCCGATTCCACATTACTGATGAGCGAACAAATTCTGAAAGGATACCAGCTAAATGATACGCTAAAAACAAGGCTGTACGGGCTACGAAGGGCAGCATACAGCAGAAAGCAGGATTATCCGCAGGCATTGGTGATGGCAGACAGCAGCAGACAACTGGCTCTTAAGATGAAAGATACACTTTTCTATTTTTCTACCAGCCAGCTATATCTGCAAATTATAAACAAAATGCAAGATCATGACAGATACACCCAAAGCTATCTGCAGCTAATGAAAGAACTTATGGATTCGCCCAAATACCAGTCTTTGAATTATTATGCGCTGGAAAGTCTGTTGAACACCAGTCTGCAAAGAAAGGATTTCCGGCAAGCAGTCATATATCTTCAACAATTATCGAGCCAACGCCGCGGAAGAAATGAAGTACCACACTATCTGCTGCTATGCGGAAGAACCCATGCCGCCTTGAATCAGATTGACTCCGCCCAATATTACTATCGGCAAGCCGCAATCTCATCTTCCAGCTTTATTGCCATGGAAGCCAATGCACGCTTATTCAATCTGATCAATGAAAAAGAATATCCGGAACAAGTCTTTTATACCAAGCAGAAGGAAAGCACGATAAGGGACAATATACTAAACAATATCAGTACAGGGATACGGGAAAGAGAATTCAACCAACTCAAATTACAGAATGAATTATACCAGCTGCATCTGCAACAGCAGCAAAGGGAACTATGGATGCTGGGAATCGTTACAGCTCTGCTGAGTATCGGATTCATCGCATTTTTCTTTTATCAGAGAGAGAAAAAGAAGCGACTGCTGCGGGAAAACCAGTTACTGTACAAAGAAGCCGAAGTAAGTGGACTACGGGAGAAAGAAATCCGGCTAAGGAATAAAGAGACTGAACTCCGTGAAGCGCTTTTCCGGAGAATGCCATTCTTCCATAAGTTGCCCTCACTCCATGCCAACAACAATCAGGACGAACCGGGCACCAGTCACAAGATAGTAGTGACAGATGCAGAATGGGCAGAAGTCACTTCAGTAGTGAATGATGCGTTCGACAATTTTGTCGTTCGGTTACGACAGGCTTATCCGCAGTTGGGAGATAAAGAAATCGGCTTCTGCTGCCTCGTCAAAATCAATGTCAACATACAGGATTTATCTGATATCTATTGTGTGAGCAAAGCTGCCATTACCAAACGGAAATATCGGATAAAGACTGATAAGCTGGGAATTACTGATGAGAATATAAGTTTAGACAGTTTTCTCAAAGTTTTTTAGCTGTCGCCCCAGGGTAGTTGAAGTCTTTGTCCGCCTGAAAACAAACGCATATATATATTATATTATTAATAATCAACAACATACATCTAGTCACATCGTACCTTTTTGTCCGCCTGTTTTTTTGTTTTTCTGCTCACTTCGGTCTACTTTTGCCTCAGTGATAATCAGAAAAACAGTACTAACCAAATACAGAACCGTATGAAGAACAGAATTATTATTTTAAGTTTATGTGCTAGTTGTCTACTTGCAATTGTTGCTTTTGTATACAACAGTGAAACAAAGACCGACCCACTGGCACTCTCCCCTATTGTAGCAAAACGAGTCACGACACCTACCGGCACACTAGTCTCATGTAATTTAAAGGCTTTGAAAGACACAGTAGACATTCCACTCAGCTATTTGACAGAAGAACTTCAAGTTGTCAAACTAGACAACCGGGACGAAGCACTAGTAGGAGGCTGGATACGCACCACAGTGGGAGAAAAATACATCCTGGTGAGCAATAACAAACAGACTCCCTACAAACTTTTTACCCGCGACGGCAAATTCATCACCACTATCGGTGCCTACGGACAAGGGCCCAACGAATATGGAAACACATACGCCGACCAGTTGGACGAAGCCCACAACCGTATCTACATACTGCCCTGGCAGAGTGACAAGCTGCTCGTATTCGATTTACAAGGCAATCCTCAGCCTCCCATTCCTTTATGTATGCGCGTGCCCAAAGGCAAATTCAGAGTAGATACGGAAAAGTCGGAAGTCACTCTGACAACTCTGCCTTTCGAAGGCTGGCCGGCTGTCGTGTGGACACAAGATTTCAAAGGTAAACGCAAGAACTTTATCGCACCGGGACATCTGACCGTTCCGCGCGACTTTAGCAACGAAGTATTTATGGATAATAATACTAATGATTACGGCGTTATGTTAATGGTGATCATGCCTGCCCCACGAACGGACAGTCTGTACCACTATAACGCAGCCCAAAATCGACTCGAAGCCAGATTCACCGTGGAATATCCGAACAAGGAGAAAATCCCCTGGCATGGCTATTCCGAATACCCGCGTCACTTTATCGGAGACGTTTCCGTGCCGATACAAGTATCAGAAAACACTTGGAGCGGCAGCAAGCCTGCCAAGTATATCATAGATAAGAAAACACTGCATGGCAGCTACTTCCGCCTGTACAATGATTTCCTGGGAACGAAAAAGATGCAGATATGGCCTTCATTCGGCAATGGTTATTATGTTGCCAACATGGAACCTGCCCAGCTAAAAGAAACACTGGAAAAAGAAATAACCCGGAAAGATATTCCGGCAGAGGCAAAGAAACGTGCACAAACATTGATAAATTCACTGGATGAAGAAGGCAACAACGTCATTCTACTCGCTAAAATGAAGAAATAACTATCAGAAAGCCAGAGGGTGAATTCTAAGTCCTCTCCAAACAATATCTATAAAATCTTACCCAAGTTTACGAACATTAACGTATCCTTGGGTAAGTTTGTATATAGACATAACTACTCTTCAGAAGTGTATAGCTACTTC
>NZ_JAMOKH010000016.1:0-123699 GCF_023656585.1 Bacteroides sp. B1-V-101
TAAGTAAACCGGAGGCAGGAATAATAAATAATAAAGTAAACAGCTGCCAGGGTTAGTAATATTTCTAGTCAACACATAGCAGCTATTAGAGATAAACAAGTCAACCATTATTAGGGAAGTACACTCCGAATATTTTATGCTATCAGATAAAAAAAAGTTTCATGCCTTGAAACTGTTGGTTTCAACGGTTGAAACTTTTTGTTTCAAGCAATGAAACTAATCGTTTCAAGGCGTGAAACTAATAGCGTGTAATAGTACGGCAATCAGTTCTTCGGAACTAATTCCAAAAACATAGTAGTCGTCAATAATATAGCCAGCCCGATGCAGACTGTTATTAATAACCAGTTGATATATTTAGCTTTGGGCTTGGTATCTGCGTGCAGATTATTCAGGAAGTATTCTCTGAAGAAGAGATAAAGTCCCGGAATAGTCGCACTTGCCAAAAGGAAGTCTTCCGGAATCTGAAAGAAGTAAGTCTTGGATAATCCGATCAATGACCAGTGGCAAAGGAACAATACCAGAAACATATTTACCTTGTGTGCAAACAGCAACAGCAGTCCGATGGTAAATACCACTACAGAACAAGGCATCACTGGAGAAGTCATTTCCGGGAAAGATAGCCCGCGTGCCAACGACACCATAGGATAAATGAAAGGCATGGCCAGCAACACATAAGATAGCAGATCATATTTGTGTGTACGTTCGAAAGTCGTATATCCGGTGATCGCATCCCATATCCAGATAATAGCCATCACTCCCCAGAACATCGCCATCACCCCGTTATAGCTGCGTTCTTCGCAGTAGATAAAGTAATAGACAATGGAAATCCACGAATAAAGACCTATCATATAAATCTTCATTCCCATCTTCACCCACGGACGTGGTTTGCTGATCAGCAATGCGGTCAGCACAATGCCGATCAGAATGACAATAATCTGCAAAAGCCAAGTGGCTGAATTATAATACGCAATTGTTCTCCAAAAAATCTCCATAAAAGTAGTTTAATTAATGTCTTGTTAAAGAAAAGGCTCTGTGCGGGAACAGGAACATCGGGAATGTAGCTCCGACCGCAAGCATGAAAATTACTGTACTTGCCACCAAAGTGTTGGAGAAGAACATCTCCTGCATCTTTATATACTTATCATGCAGTTCCGGTTTATTTGCTGTTTGCAAGCACATAATAAGAGAGAATACCATGTTGTACGCAAATTTTCCCGGAATCATCGGGAGCAACGCAGGAATATACAGCACTGTCATCGGGCAATATACCCGTTTTCCGAGCCATAAACTGCCGAACCCGATTACTAATCCACCGAATAAAGAAGCCGTAGCAATATCTACACCCAAGTAAGTCATCAGACAGAAACGGCACGCATGTCCCAATGCCGCCAATATTGCAATCATTTTAAATGCACGCAACGGAGGATCGGAAATTGCGCCAAATCCGATACCTGCTATCGCTGCAAAGAAACCATCAGAAAGAATATCAAGTGCTACCATATCAAATTAAACTGTTTTTTACCATTAATAATGTAAAGGAAAGGCCGATGGCAATGCTGACAATCAGCAAAGAGGCTTCTGTCAAACGGGCAAATCCTGTCAAAACGTATCCTTCGACAACATCAATCACTCCATTAATCAAAGGAACACCGGGTACAAGATATAGGACGCTGGTTGCCAGTGCGATTTCGGAAGTTGTGTCGAAAATCAAGGCGGTAGAAGCACAGAGGGACGCGACGAAGGCCGAAACAATGAATATAATATAATGATTCATTTTCTTCTTTTGCATCTGCTGTTTCAGGTATAAACCTGTAATAGTGGCGGAGAAAACGATTCCCATTGAGATTAAGTCGCCGCCAAACAGTTTGCAGAATGACGCATTGGCAAAGCCTACCAATATCAAAACGAACAGAGGATGTATCATCGGAGCAGAAACTATCTTTTTGTATTTCTCTTTCAGTTCTTCCAACGATAACTGTTTGTCTACTGCTTCCCAACTCAAAGCGCTTAGTTCGGAGTTATGCTCAAAGCTGATGGGATGTGCAGGAATATCTATAACCTCGTTGCAGGCTTCGCTTGTCTCCTTATCGATGATAGTAAGAATGATATTTTTATGAAATACGCCCAGTTTGACATCTAAGCCAAAAGCTTCTCCGATACGTTTGGAATTGCGTACAACACGGGAGGTATGTACCCCCGCTCCCATTAGATGGGCTGAATATTCGGCTATGAATTTACCTATAGATAATAAAGATTCGCTTGTCTTCATGTATGTGATATTTTTAAATCGGCTGCAAAAGTACAAAAAAGAGTAATAGCAGGAAAGGTAAAACACAAAAAATAAATACCTTTGCCTCCATAAAAAGAATGACTCATGAACAACCAATTTACATATCCGAAAGAGAAAATACGTTTTGCCATCCTGACTTTCTTCTTTGCCCAAGGACTCTGTATGGCAAGCTGGGCAAGCCGTATTCCGGATTTCAAAGATGTATTTGCAGCCAATTATGCATTTTATTGGGGGCTGATTTTATTTATGATACCGGTCGGCAAGTTTGTAGCAATTCCTTTGGCGGGTTATCTTGTATCTAAATTAGGGAGTCGCACAATGGTACAAGTCAGCATTTTGGGATATGCCATGTCCTTACTTTGTGTCGGATTGGCTCATGAAGTCTATTTGCTGGGATTCCTGCTTTTTTGTTTCGGAGTGTTCTGGAACTTGTGCGATATATCGTTCAATACGCAAGGGATCGAAGTGGAGCGTTTGTATGGTAAGACAATCATGGCAACTTTTCATGGAGGATGGAGCTTGGGAGCCTGTACCGGAGCACTTATCGGCTTCGTGATGATTCTGACGGGCACCTCTCCTGTTTGGCATTATATGCTAATAGCCGCTATTATCCTTATCATAGTATTGGCAGGACGAAAATATCTGCAAGAAACAACGCTTCCTATATGCGAACATCCGAAGCCGGGCTTTGAGACAACAGACAAAGCGGCTGATAAAGCTCCGAATGGATTCCGTCTGTTATTTCAAAAGCCGGAAATACTCCTTTTACAATTAGGTTTAGTCGGATTATTCGCGCTCATCGTAGAGAGTGCTATGTTCGACTGGAGTGCTGTTTATTTTGAATCGGTTGTCCATGTGCCTAAATCATTGCAAATCGGCTTCCTTGTATTTATGGTTATGATGGCTACGGGACGATTCCTGACGAATTATGCATACCAGCTTTGGGGAAAGAAAAAAGTACTGCAACTGGCAGGCAGCCTTATTTGTATCGGCTTCTTCATTTCCGCATTGTTGGGCAATGCGTTTGACTCACTGGGAATGAAAGTGATCATCAATTCCTTAGGCTTTATGCTGGTCGGACTAGGTATCTCATGTATCGTACCTACTTTATATAGCTTTGTAGGGGCCAAGTCAAAGACGCCCGTCAGCATTGCGCTCACTATCCTGTCGAGTATCAGTTTTATTGGTTCGCTGATCGCTCCTTTGCTAATAGGCGCTATTACACAGGCATTTGATATTCGTATTGCTTACATGATTACAGGTATATTGGGAGGTTGTATCGTACTTATCGTCAGTTTCTGCAAAGCATTCGATATTCAGGAAGAAAACAAATTGTAGATATATAAAACGCAGTCTCTCACAGTACTTGATCATTCAAGTGTCTGTGAAAGACTGCATCAATCTTTTTACTAACCTTAACTAACCTAACTTCTATCTAATCTAACTACAAAATGTTCGAAAAATCTTTTATACTACTAACAATTCTATCCTTTAAATCTTGGTTCTCAACCAGTGAAAAGTCGCAGGCAACATCTGCCGGAGCCAATAATACGGCCTTAGCTTCTTCTGCATCTGCTATCTGTTCCGGGTGCTCTCTGAAATAAGTTTCCCATTGGGAAGCTGCTTCCGGAGTTACACCCAGTGCATAATTGATGAAATCATCATCCGTCAAAAAATCCTTTACCTTAGAGCACATATCGCATCCTTTTTAAGCATTTACATAGATAGGACGCTGTTACTCTGTGTATGTACTCAACTAAATATCCTTTTTACTAAAATTAACTTGCCAGACTACGCAATTTTGTCAATCCACGGTGCATCAGGTTGCGTACAGACTGATAGTTCATGTTCATAATCTCACAGATATCCTCGTACTTCTTTTCTTCTATATAATATAATGTTAGTGCTTCACGCTGCCGGGGAGAAAGCTGGTCCAGTAGACGCTTCACCAGCGAGAACTCATTTTTGCGTTGCTCTTCTTCCATATAGTCATCTTCTACATCTGTGGGAGCTACTGCATTTACATCTTCTATGGCTGTATCAGACATATACATACGTTTGCGGAGTTCATCGCAGAGTTTGTTCTTTAATGAGATGAACAAATAAGACTTCAAATTATCAATAGTTCCTAATTCATCCTTTTTAGTGTAGAGCTTAACGAAAATATCGTGGATGCAATCTTTCAGTAACTCTTTATCAATGGTCAACTTCAATCCGTAATTAAAAAGAATGTTGATGTGCAAATCATATAGCTGCGAAAAAGCTGCCATATTTCCCGCTTGAAAAGAAGCGAGTAAAGTGTCGGTTGAATTATTAGTCTGTTCCATCATAGCATTAATTCGATTGATTTGATGTTGCAAAGCTAAGCAGAACTGACCTCAACCACCGGTAAAATCTGGTTTGTAGGTTGAAAAAATAAGTATCATGTTTTATAACACTCTTTTGTTAGAAATTACCTATAAAATGGAAAAATCCCGCTGATCAGTCATCAGCGGGATTTTTTGTTTCAGAGTTTATGGAACCAATAAATACCTTCTTTTTTATCCGGTACCTTTAATTTGTATACCCCATTAATTTTCAATGATTTATCTATAACACTCATCATCCCTGAACCGGGATGTATGTACTTTAAGATATACTTTCCGGACGATAATTGAACAGGAATTTCTGTTCCGGACTTGGAATAAATGATACTGCCGATATCAGATTTTACCATTTTCTTATAGTTGTCGGTATCGGTTTCTTCCACTTCCATAGCCGCTGCATCCTTCAGGAATGCTTTATCTGTGCACGGAATTACAGGACATGAACCGCCGGCCATGAATACAGCCCATCCCATAGCCGGATAATTCTGTGCGTAGAAGGTTACGGCTTTCTCCGGGAACTTCTGACGATATTCGTGGACAGCCTTGTAGGCTTCGGTGAAAGTAACCTTTCCGACTTTCATCTTACGCATGTGTTGGCGGGGAGCCATATTCTTCCCTCCTTCCGGTGCAAAGACTCCATCAGTTTTATAGTGCCAGTAGCGGATATCAATAATATCCACCACAGCTGCACGCTTCGGATCGGCAAGGATGGCGTCCTGTACATCTTTTGTGGTACTTAATGCTACTTTGGCCTTCTTTCCGGTTTCAGTTTCCCATTCGGCAATCACGTCCAGCCAAAACTGTACAAAATGTAGTGGACCTGTAAATTCGGCACTTGTCAGCTGAATGACATTCGGGTTATCTGCAAAGTTGTTCAGACACTGGCGGATGTATTGTCTGTGTAACTCACGGCGAACCGGATGAGTGATGTCATAAAACATATCTGCAACAAAGATTCGTTTGTCTCCTGCAAACGGAGCAGGTTCCGGAAATCCGGTCTGGTTGATATTGTTGGTGCTTCTCCACGGACAATCTACCCAGTGCGCACCTGCTTCCAGGATATTGTGCTGGAAATAGTTCTCATGGAATAGCAATAGTCCGTCTTTATTTCCTTTTTCGGCAAACTCTTTCAATCGTGACCAATACCATGCATTAGGGCGATTCAGATCATATTTGCTCAGTCCTTCCCAGGCAGTACCCTGACCGCTACGTCCGAAAGGTTGTTCGTAGAAAGGCCCCCATACATCTCCGTCACGACGGCGCACTCGTTCATGATCATCCCGGCGGCGATCATACCAAAGTCCGTAGTTTTGGTCAAATACCAATATGTTCTTTTGTTTCATATAGCCGATTACGGAATCGATGCGATCTGTCAGTCCCAATCCTTCACGTCCGGGAACAAAGCGGGTGATGGCAGGGCTTGCTTTTTTCAGAAAGTTGGTTTTAAGTTTTCCATTCCACCAAGGGGTGGTATGGCTACTTCCTACCAACAAAGTACTGTTCATCTGGATACGTCCGTTTGCAATAGTTACTTCCGGTTGTGCCGATGTCTTGTTCGGAGTTATCTTCTTTTCTTTAATATCATCGATTGATTTTACTCCGGACATAGCTATTGAAGGAGCAAAGGCTCCTTGTTCAATCCAGTGTTCCAATGTCAGGCGGGGATTGTAAGCCTCTTTGGCCAGTTCCATAGCAACTTCAACGGTCGGACTGCTGGTGGCACTTGTATTCCTTGGCAGGATACGGGCACGTTCTGCACATTTTTTCTGCAAACGATCTTCTAATTGAGCATAGAAAATGCTTCGGGGCTGCACATGATTGTTTGATTGTGCCCATTCGCCGTCACCGGAGAATTGTGCCCAGCATCCGTACGCACGGTTCATGGCATCCTTTGCCGGAGCATAACAGTCTATTTCGGCAGCGGTACATTGCCAGAACAGACTATTTGCCGTATTCCATCCCGCTCCGTTCTTGTCCTGTCCCAGATTCTTGAAACTCAGATTATGCCCGTCTATATTAACCACGTCAAACAATAAGCCGCACGCCCATGCGTCAATAGATCCGCTGAAACCTAAAGACTCATACGAATCACATTGTACGAAAGCATTCGGTCCGGCAGCACAATATCCGGCTGCAAAGTCATGAATACCCTGTTCCGAATAGCAGCGCTGGAAAAGTGTCTGTTGTCCTAAGGTATAGAAAGTACAGCGGCGCATTCCTCCGATTTCAGAAACAGGTTCCCGTGAGATACAGTCCTCAACCGTGATTTGGGAACCGGTACGCTGAACAAGGATTGCACTTCCTGCAAAGTGCTTAAAGTTCACCCTGCGTACCCAGCAATCTTCCGCATCTTCGATCGAAATACCTGTCCAGCAATGATCTTCATCTTTAGGGTACCGTTTGTCATAGTCGGAAATCAGAGTCATGTTTTCTACTCCGCACTCCCGGATGCGCCCGTTCCACTGATAAGTAATCACGGAAGAAGTACCGTATTTAGCATCCAACGCCACTGTCAGCGGAGCGTCCAGCGTTATCTGATTACCGTTTACTTCTGTCACGGTTCTATCCCAGGTGAGATCCATATCTCCTTCTTTCCAGCCCAGTGCACTGATTCCTCCTCCAAAGATATCACATCCTAACGAAGCAATCCATTCTTTGCCGGACGGACGGTTTACCAGCACCCGATCTCCCTTTCTCAACGAAGTACCTGAAACAACTTCCAATGTCCTCGCATTTACCGGAACATACTTCGAGAGTACCTGCAATGTATCCTGCACCTTCATATCGTCTGTCCCTTCCATATAGATCAGGGCACCTCTGTCCACTCCTTTTTTTAGAAGTATCGTTTTCTCTTTATCCACTCCGCGCAGTACGATGCCGGAGGCATTTATACGAAGGCTTCCGGATAAAGAAAATTCTCCCTGATCCAATAACACGGCTCCCCTGAAACCGGAAGCATCAGGTACTAATGAGGCGACATAGTCAATGGCGCGTTGAATACGTGATGTATTATCTCCTGCTGTCCAAGGTACAAACACGGCATTGCGGACAGAAGGAATATCCTGTTCGGAGCTCTTGTAGCCACAGTACGAGAAATCAAGAATCCGGTTTCCCTGTTCGTCATTCAAGTAAGTGATCCGGTCATCCTTAACCTGTAAAGCAAAGGTTTGCGCATATCCCTGCGCAAACCCTATGCTCAATAATCCTAAAAGGATAGTTCTTAATTGTATATTCATTACAATAAACGTTGTTTTCTAATTATTCAATCCTGAAAGATCATTTGACCATAAGCAAATCATACGATTAAAACAGACTTTTCCGTTTGGATAAGGTATCGTAGTTGTTCTTCAGATCTGTCCAGTCTATTTTCTTCTTTGTATCCAGCCCATTGATATATTTCTCGATATTGGTATAGCCATCTCCATTACAGTCCTCCTTTGCATCAGTCGGATCGTTCGGATTCAGTCCGTTGGCTATTTCCCATGCGTCCGGCATACCGTCACCATCCGAATCAAGATATGCTTCTCCTTTGTACTCAGGAAGTCCGCCCACCTGACGGATATCGGTGATGATACCTTGTTTGTAGGAGTCTGCCGGCAAGCGTCTTTTCACATAAGGAGAGACAAATTCCGGAGCGTCTTTCGCATAAATCGCTTTTCCTGTCTGTACAGTCTTGATGACGCGTGCGTCTACCGCATCCCGTTTCGGGAGAGTAGCACCTACATTATCCAATACAAAGTTATAAGCTTTTTTGGTATCCATAATCGTCACGGGCGACATTTTGAATGCTTCGTCCACTCTGATTTGCGGTAAGAACTTTCCTTCATCCACTTCACTGGCAAGCTGAACTCCGCCATCCCAGTTATCTTTTGTCACTTTAGCATTTCCGTGAACGATGTTACCGTTTACATAAGCTTTTCCGAAGGACATCGGTTTGCTTTTATCGCGTCCGGCTTCCGGTTTCAATATACGATAAGAGATAGGCTTATCCAGCGGGGTGATAGGACCGGGCTTAAAATAGTTATTGATTATATTATAAAAACTCTTGTTATCTCCTCCGTCGACAGAACGGTTCCACCAGTTGAAGACCACATTGTTTACGAAGTTAAAGTCTCCGTCCATACCCACCGAACTGTTACGACTGATATTGGAAGCGAAAAGATTACGGCAGAACATACTATTATGTCCTCCGATAGTGGCGCCAAACGCATGATTATAAGTATCCAATGCTTCCGAGAACATCGAATTCTGAATGGTAATGTTTACAGTAGGTAACTTCAGTCCGTGCCCGGTTTCATCCCTGTTGTAGACGTGGCGATAGATAGACATATTTTCATCCAGTCCCCAGCTTGCCGAACAGTGGTCTATTATAATATTGCCGACTGCATTTCCTCCTACTGCATCATCACGGAAAGCAACATCCTGTGCCCCCCGACGGAAACGCATATGACGAATCACTACATCATGTGTATCGATCAGGAAAGAATGACCGGTCACGCAGATACCGTCTCCCGGTGCTGTCTGTCCGGCAATCGTTACATAAGGGGCACGTACACTGATCGGGCTTTTCAGGCGAATAATACCTGACACATTAAATACGATAACACGTGCACCACCGGTTTCACAGGCTTCGCGGAATGTGCCGGGACCGGAATCTTCCAGGGAAGTTACCACAATCACTTTGCCTCCACGACCGCCGGGAGTGTACATACCACCACCTTCCGCACCGGGGAAGGCCGGAATATTACTTTTTATCAAATCCTCCGGTTTGGAGGCCCAAGGTTTGTAAGGTCTTCCTAACCTTGCTTCTTCCAAAACTGTTGGCAAGGCTTTTTCCCATGCCGCATTTGATTTCTGTTCGAACTCTGCTTCTTGTTTTGCTCCTCTTTCTTTTACCGAGTCGGGGATCACCGGATATTGGGCTGTCACAGGTAGTACACAGGCAACCAACATCCATGCTGATAATACTTTCTTAATCTTGTTCATTCTTCCGAATCTTAATAGGTTTTTAAAAAAGACGATTAAGAAAGTATTTTGTAATCGGTCTTTCTATCCTTTCCGCCATTCATTCATATATTCACGGGGAGTCTGATTATATTTTTTGCGGAAACACTTGCTATAGTAGCCCGAATCTTTGAATCCGACAGCAAACGCCACTTCCGAAACACTCAAATCCGTATTTTTAATCAGTTCGATCGATTTATTCAGGCGAATCTCCTTTACCAGGTCGACAGGTGCCAGTCCGGTAAGGCTTTTCAGCTTTTTGAAGAATGCCGAACGGCTCAGTCCGATGCCGGAAGCGATCGTATCAATATTGAAATCACTGTCGTCCATGTTTTCCTCGATCACTTGGTGTATCTTTTCAAGGAACTGCACATCTTTCTTCACCAGATATTGTTCGTAGCTGTCTTCTTCCGTTGTCGTCTGGTTCTCCATTTGCTGGCGGATACGTTCGCGGAACAGTTTCCGTTCGCCGAGCAACTGATCGATCCGTGCCAACAGATACTCTTTGCTGAATGGCTTGGTTATATATGCGTTCGCACCCAGAGTGATCGCTTTGGTCTTGGCACCTTCATCGTTCTTGGCTGTCAGAATAATGACAGGGATATGGCTGATCTGAAAATCCTTCCGGATAGATTGCAGCATTTCCAGTCCGTCCATTTCCGGCATCATCTGATCGGTCACTACGATGTCCGGATGATACAGATGCACTTTCTTCAGTCCTTCTACGCCGTTATTGGCTATATGGATATTGAATTTATCTTCCAATTGCAGTTTTATCAGCTGGCACAGGTCTTTATTATCCTCTACCAGCAGAAGAGTCGGTAATGAAGCATCAATTTCCAGTTCCTCCTCCGGTTCCTTTTCTGAATCGATAACCATCTTCTTGTCTGTAGCGGCGGGAGCAGTTTCCGTATCACTGACATAGAAGTCTACTTCCGACGGACGATAATGGTCCTTGTCCAGCAATAGCTCTACAATAAACACGGCCCCCTGCCCTTCCGGACTTTCGGCACGGATGATACCGTGATGCAGGTTTACTATTTCTTTGGAAAGTGCCAGACCGATGCCCGTACCCTGATAATGTGGATTATTCGCATTCTCTCCTTGTGAGAAACGCTCGAAAATTTCACTCAGCTTATTTTGCGGAATGCCGACACCGTTGTCTTCTACCCGTACATAGCAGGATTTTCCATCATCTGTCAATCCGGTAGTTACATAAATACTTCCACCAGAAGGAGTAAATTTGAACGCGTTCGATATGACGTTGCGGATAACAATACTCAGTTTGTCCTTATCTGCCCATACCATAATCGGTTCGTCCGGCAGTTGGAATGTGAAACTGATTTCATTTTCCTCCGAAAGTACACGGAATTCTTTTTGGAAGGAAGCTATCATTTCATTGAAATCAATCAATGATACGTGCAGACGCATCTTGCCATTCTGAATCTTTCGGAAATCAAGAATCTGATTGACCAGTTGTAACATTTGGTTCGTATTCTTTTCCATCAGGTCCACGTATTGCAGTCCTTTCGGAGACAGTTCTTCCCGCTCCTTCAGTTCTTGTATCGGCCCTTTTATCAGTGTCAGAGGAGTACGAAGCTCATGAGAAATATTGGTGAAGAACTTGATTTTCATTTCCGAGACTTTCTGCTCGATATAAATGTCGTTCTTCATCTTAATCATGAAGAAGGCCAGGCGCAGACCGAAATAGAGGGCCGCGATGCCAAGGATTACATAGATAAGAGTTGCCCACCAACTCAGCCACCACGGCGGGAGAATGGTGACAGCCAATGTGCATGTGGATACAAGTTCCGGATTGGCTTCATCCATCGTTTCTACACGGAATACGTAGTCTCCGGGAGGAACATTGGTATAAGAAGCAATACGGTTTTTGCCGTTATAGTGCCATTCTTTCTCATACCCTTCGAGTATGTAACGATAAGATACGCGATTCTGATTGTAGAAATTTAATGCGGCAAATTCGATTGTGAACATAGACTGATTATACTTCAATTGAAGTGCATCGGTGTATGTGATAGACTCCTGAATCGGACAGTCGTTCAAACTTCGCAGATTACGATTGGATACTTTAAAGTCTACGATACGGGTGTCATAGTTGGTATGTTGTGTCTCCAGTTTATCAGGAGAGAATGTCAGAATCCCCTGTCGCGAACCAAGCCATAAGTCTCCGTTCAATGCACGCAACGCACTGCCTTCTTCCAGTTCAACATTCAGGAAACCATCGTATTTGTCGTAGTTACGGAACTGCTCTGTCGCCTTATTAAAGCAGGACAGACCAATTTCGGTAGTAAACCACAAATTTCCGTTTTTATCTTCCACGATGGACTTGACCACATCGTTATTCATTCCTTCACGTATGCCATATGACTTGAATATCGGTTCACGTTTTTCTTTGTCATAGCGGACCAGCTTATTCAGACCTCCGCCGAATACACTCACCCAAATTTGCGAATCACTGTCTTTATATAGTACATAAATGTCATTGTCTGCCACATTGGAACGATCGCTGATCTGTCGGTACGTCTCAAACTGAATCTGTTCGGGAGTCGTAAAATGTCCGTCAAAAGACATCAGACCATCCATCGTACCTACCCAGATACGCCCGTCTTCATCTTCTGTCATTGTACGGACTTCCATATACAGACCATAAGCGGGATATTGTTTCAGTCCGTTGTATTTATGCTTGAATACAAGTGTCCCGTTTTCTTCGGAAATCAAGTTCAGCCCTCCGCCTAGCAGACCGACCCAGATACGCTCCTGACTATCCTGATAAGTGAAATACACATCATTGTTACTGATAGAATTCGGATTCTTGGGATCATTCTTATAGCGGGTAAAACGCAGACCATGTGGTGAGTTCATATCCGGTTCGGCTTTGACAAGTCCGTTTCCCTTAGTGGAAAACCACAAGTTTCCTTCTTTATCTTCCATGATATGATATACGGCGCCTATCAGATAATTCTGATCCGTAAAAACCTGCTTTATCTGTCCGTTGCTATCCAGACGATAAAGTGCCTGCCAACGGGTACCGACCCAGATGTCTCCATTCTTAGCCTGATACAGTGCACGTATCCCCTGATTCCAAGAGGTCGCTCTTTCTGTGTCTACAGGGACAGGAGAAACTTCTGTCAGCAGTTGAAATTGCTTCTTTGGAAAGTTGACTTTGTATACTCCGCTGCCTGTAGATGCCAGCCAAAGAATACCGTCTTTATCCAGCAGCAGATGAAAGAAGAGCTGATCGGGAAGGTCGTCGGAAAAAGGTTTCAGTTGATTGATACGGGTCATTTCCAGTTTCTCCCTGTCGAAGAGCAGAATTTCTCCACCGGGGGTGAGGAAAAACATACCCTGTTCACCGGCATCCTGCTTTTCAAAGTTACCGATGGCATTTTGTTTGGGGAAAGGAAAGCGATGATTGCTTTTGTTCAGAGGATCATAGTACGTCAATGCCTCATTACCTTCCTGAAACCAAATTTTGTCATACTTGTCATTGAATATCATTCCTACTTTTTTCCCTGCGATGGAGAACGGTAGTTTGGTCAGTTGTTTGTAGCCGATGTTATATTCATACGCACCATCAACGGTGGTGATATACATTAATCCTGATTCAGTGACCAGTATATTGGAAATCGGTTGATCAATTTCTGGTATTTCGTAGCGGTTGACTACTCCATTTTGCGGATCGACGCTATAAATATGTCCGTTCTTATCTCCCAGCCATAAGAATTTGGAACTGTAGGAAGCACAAGTGAACTGGTCCGGATCGGCAGAAACTTTCTTTTGAATAAAGTCGACAGGCTTATCTTTCAGAGCCTCTCCTTTTCTTAATGAAAGAATCTGATAGTCCATACCGATCCAATTGATAAACTCGGCAGTTTCGCAAAACACATTATGCTTGAGGCGTAAGTCGTAGACGTTGACATTGGGACGCGAATCGTGCAACTGCTTCATGGTGATTTTACCGTTCTGGTCTGTATTTGCACGCAGCAGGCTTTTATCTTTGGTCAGCAGCAGTACGTCTCCGTCATCTGTCGTCTGTATCTTGATAATCTGAATATTTTCAGAGTACTCTTTTACATCGTCATACACTGCGTGGAAACTTTCATGTTTCTTATCAAACAGATAGAGTTTGCGGTCGATAGTCTTGATCCAAAGGTATCCGTTCCTGTCTTCTACAATACGCTGAATCTTACGGGGAGGAATATCTGCGGAGTAAAATCCATCATGATTATCATAGGAACGGAATTTGGTACCGTCGAAACTGCATAGTCCGTACCAGGTGCCGAACCATACAAATCCGTCCTGCCCTTTCAGTGTACAATTGACGATATTATTGGGTAAGCCTCGTTCGGCCGTATAATGTTCAACAATCATGTTAGGGTAGGCAAAAGCACAGATTCTCGTCATCAAGAGAAACATAAATATAAAAAAGAAGTGTTTCTTCATTGTATATTATATTAGTGGAAATGAATCTTGCATCAAAGATACTATTTTATCTTTAAAAAAGAAACTGAATTTTATAACTTATCTTTTTTATCATCGAAGATATTCATTGAAATTTCGCGAGAATTTCAGTGCTAAAGCTGAACTGGAAACAGCCCCAAAGCAATGATCCGAAGCAAAGATTCAACAAAAGCGAATGTCATATTTAAGTACTTACATTAAATGCTGTATTTCGATCTAAACTACCTCATTTTTCATTCTCAAATTCCAGTAAAGTCTAAAAATCCAGTATTAGGTTTTTCAAAAAGAACAAAAGGGGTAAATAAACCTATAAAAACACATCTATAAGCTTTGTAACGCCTATTTGCTTTTTTAGAAACACGATTCTTGCTACCGGTTCCCACTATGTTCGGGAAATATTTCATGATAGGATATAAAAACAGAGCCTGTTTAAGGTTTATGTATATATATATCACCATTATTCCCTTTCCGTGAGAACTTATTTTCTTCATTTATGCATTTTTGAAAAACCTAATATGGACTTTTAGACTTTACTGGATTTTGAAGTCCCGAAATTAAGGTGTCAGCAAGCCAAAAATTAGCTATTAGCAAAACTGAATTAGCTATTAGCAAAACCAGATTAGCTATTAGCTTATTCATTTTTGCTAATAGCCTATGTTCGATATAACTCAGGTCTGAAAGAATGAAGCATATTGATCTGTCATTCAGTTTCGACCAAGCTCACTTTTCTATTCCAAATTCAGTTTGTTGCCGTTCCACTTCATCCAACACCCGTTGTCGTTCTTCTTCTGTCAGTTGCACTTTGCCGTCGGTTGCATTCTCGGATAAAGTAGCTTTTACAGTTAATGAGGGTGTGTCCTGACTAATACAGTACTTCTCATCATAACAGAAAGGAAGCTCCGCAGGAACACTTTCAAATTCCATTTCAGCGGCAGTCGGAGCCTGAGTCCCTTCAAATTGTACATGAGCTTTCACTTTAATCTTCCCGGCTTTTCGTGTGGAACGGATCAGCAGAGGAGCCGAACCGAATTCTACGGCACGAGGGTTGGCACCGATCCTTGCGTCACCAATGATTTCTCCTTCCCCTTCTACCGTGAATACGATATTTTCCTTTGCCAGACGACGAACGTTTCCGCTATCGTCCGTCACTTCGGCAACTACTACTATAAAATCCGAACCGTCCGCTACCAAGTTTACTTTTTGAGTATCTGCATACAAGCGAAGTTTGGTAGACCGGCGGGAAGGCATTTTCTTTTGGGTACATACTACTTTCCCGTCGATAATACCTTCGGCAACCATATTTACTTTCTGCCAGTTCTTTTGAGTATAACTGTATCCGCGCGCTTCCCAGAAATCCCATACATTTTCGAAGATGACAGGTGCGTTCGGCATATGCCCTTTGGCATGTACCACAGGTTTGGTCCATGTTTTTGTTCCATCGTAGATAGAAAGGCGGATGGAGTCACAGTTACTGAATACTACTACATCCTTATCGGAGAATTGTGACATTTCATGAGCAAGGAATATCATCGGTCCGCATTCTGCCAACGGATGTTGGAGGCTTGCCGGAGATTGGCTGCGGAACATTTCATACGCATACTTTTTCTGACGGAAAGCGTCATAAATGCCTCCCCAGTATGGATCGGGGTGATAACCACGCTGGTGATCGAATGGATGCCACTGTGTGCCACCGATAAACTGACCGGTAGTGCGGTACATCTCATCATAACTTTTAGCCAGAGAAAGTGCCTGTATCAGCAGCGGACGTTCACCCCAACTGCGGCTTGCACGGTTATTGTTGTTGTGGGCATACCAGTCATCTACGTTTTCTCCGAATTCACGGGTGAAGATGCATTGTTCCGGTTTGTCCTCCTTTTCGTCATCACCCGGCCAGCCGTAGACTACATCGTAATGTTCCTTTACACCGGCAGAATGCACATCGGCAGCGGCTATCGGACGTCCCGGATACGGATATTCTTCCTTCGTAATTTCAAGTGCCTTCAGTGCAAAGTCGAGCGGATAGCGAGTCTCATTCAGAATGGGCTCCCACATCAGCACAGAAGGATGATTGCGGTCACGACGAATCATCTCACGGGTATTCTGATGAACCAGTTCTCCGAATTTCGGGTCTTTGTTCCAGTATTGCCAGCCAGGAGTAGCGACGATGACAAACAAGCCGAGTTCGTCACAGGCATCCATAAAGGATGGGTCCTGCGGGTAATGCGCTACACGGATGATGGTACATCCTGCATCACGCAGACGCTTTGCATCACGCCATTGCTGTGAATTGGGAAGAGCATTGCCTACGTATGCGAAGTCCTGATGACGATTGGCTCCGACTAATTGTCCGAAAGGTTTTCCATTCAGCCAGAAACCCTCCTTGCCACGAAATTCCGCTAGGCGGATACCGATACGGGTCGTTCCTCCGTCAATGGAACGGTTTCCTTTCTTTATGCGGGATTGTACTCTATATAGATAAGGAGCATCCGGTGACCAGAGTTTCGGATTCCTCACTTCCATCTGCTGACGGATTGATTTCTTTTCTCCGGAGTTCAGAGAAAGTTTGCCGGACGTACGTTTGATAACGTTGCCTTCGGCATCTGTAAGGGTCGTTTCTATAGTGACGGATTCCGAACGGGTATTATCGTTCTGAATCTCCGTTTCTACATATACTTGTGCGCTCTTTTCGCTGATCTTGTCAAAGTGAACGAATACGCCGCCACCGCCAACTGTGCGGGAGTCGATGGCATCGGTAATGGCAACCGGAGATTTGGCAATCATCCATACATCACGATAGATACCTCCATGATAAGCAAAATCCAGTGTGTATTGGGGCTTTCCGGGAGGGTATGATTTATCGTTGCTGTTGTCGGTATAGACGGCAAGGAGGCAGGAGTCTCCGGCTTGTACGCCGTTTGCCGTCAAGTCCAGTGTGAAAGGCAGATAACCTCCAAGATGTTCCTGGACACGTTTGCCGTTCAGGTAAAGTACTTGCTTTCCCATTGCCGCTTCAAAATGAAGGAGTACACGCTGTCCTTTCGTTGCAGTGGGAACTACAAAATGCTTGCGATACCACGCAGGACCCTGATAATTGCGGCAACCACTGCCTTCGGCGGGCATCAGTTCCACTGTGTGAGGAGTAGAAACGACCTCCCAAGAACGATCGTCAAAATTTACAGCTTCCGCCCCCCGGATATCGCCTTTGAAGAATCGCCATCCCGGATTGAAGTTATATACTTGTCGCCCGCAATCGGGAAGCGGAATAAATCCGGCAACCGATATTTCGGGACGATAAGTATCTGCTGCCTGCCCATCGAAGGAGAATAGCAGTAGAAATAGGGATAAGATTAAAAACGGTCTTTTATTCATAGTGCTTTTTATTTATGTATTCTTTTTTTTATTTTTCTATCATTATAACAATGTCTTTCTTTCTGCTTTCCGGTGACACCTTTAGGATTGTTACTTTTCCATCTTTTAAAGTTGCTTCTACCGTCGTATTGCCCGGAGCATGGAGTTTGAAATGGACGTTCCATTCTTTGGGCCAGGCGGGGAACAGAAGTATTTGTGTTCCATTCGTTTGTAAGAGCATCTCCTGAAGTCCTATCATGCCGCTACCTCCCCAGTTGTGGTCGGGTGTCCAGTCATATCCCGGTCCCCAGAAGGCAGGAAAACGGTGGGGACCATCTGATAGCTTTGCCAGAGAAAGGCTTTTGGCTTCTTCGGTCAGCCCCAGACAGGCTGCCCAGATGTTGTCTTGCTTCCATCCGGTATGGGAGCGGAATTTGAGTGCGTCGGGATCATAGAAATACGTATCACGAGCTATTTCCAGATTTTCCTTGCCTACTCCGTAGATGCGCCAGGGAAAAACCGGGTAGAGTTGTGGTGTCTCTATATTGTTGATTCGTTCCCAGCTTTTGGCGGGAGAAATCGTTTGTTTCCATGCCGGAGTCATGGTAGAAGCCTGAAGATTAAGAGAATCCTTGACTTCGATATAGCGTAATGGAACCGGAGGAATTGTTTCCAGCATCTTTTGCCACTTTTCATTGTTGCAAACTTTGATGTAAGTCTCCAATACAGTTCGCAGTGCGGCGATGGTGCTGCTGGCGTTGTTGGTCATCTTGTAAGTTTCGCAGGCAGAGCCGGGGAACAGTATCAGGTGTCCGTCACCATCCAGTGCTTTGCGTCCCCGACGGGAAGCGAGTAGTCGATAATGTTCGTCGAAAAAGGTCAGCGAACTTTCAATCAAAGGCAAATACGGAGTTATGTCGGCACCGGCATAATTCTTCGTTTCCAGAATCATCTGGCAAAATTCAAGAATAGTATCCCATTCATATTCCAGCCACGCATTGTATTCCAGTCCTTTGTCAAACCAAGCCGGACGTTTGAAACCATATTCTGCGGGATTGGGTAAGCCGAAGTTTTCTATCTGCTCACAGAAGCAGGCTCCCTCGTGTTGCCAATATACATGGCTGCGGAGTTCCGCATTCTTCAACATCCGGTTATAGAAATTGAATTGGGAAGGCATCATGTCGAAGTCACCGCTTTTCAGCATCGGCCAGTAGACAAGACGCTGATTCTGTGCAGTCATCGTTCCTCCTCCCCACTTTCGGTAGTCAGGAGTGAATGCCTGCTTCTCGTCTATGTGGCAGGGATCGAAGGTGAATAAACCACCGTTGAATTTGGTGGGGACACTGCCGTAAGCATTGCAGCCCAGCATATAGCGGAAAAGAGTGTAGTTTCGGGTGATTTCTTTCAATGCATCTTTCGCGTCGCTCTTTTCTTTATTTCCGGTTTCTTTTTCTACTTTGCTGTTCTCCTTGTTTTCGGTTTCACCAATCGTTTCGATAAAACTCCGTTGCCAGAAAGCATTCCACCATAGGCGGGTTTGTTTTTTATCCTGTGATACCACTTTAGACGATATCTTTCCTTGTGGGGCAATTCGTTGCCAGGCTGTTTTCAGACCTTGCTCCCATTGGGTGACGGTTTCCGTCTGTTCTGTGTGTAACACAACTGAGAAATGATGCTTTTTAGAAGCTTTCAGAGAACGAAATCCCCAGGCGCGGTAATCAGTTCCGGCATATACACTGTCTGAAGTGCCTATATATTCCAAATTCTCTCCTGACAGATACCCTCCGAAAGTCAGATTTTTAAGAGGATTCATCATCTGCGACTTCACTTCATTCATCCCTTGCTGGGCAACTGCCACGTCAAACACTGTCTCTTCCGCATTACGATGATAAAACAAAAGGCGTTTACTATCCTTTTCGGATGAATTCTCCAATGAAATGAAGTCGGCATGCGTCATCGTTCCTTTTGGAGGAGCCCACTTATAGGAACATTGCTGCCCCTCTCCTTTTCTGATCAGCCGATCCTGGTATCTCCAGTTTTCATAAAAGATTTCCGCCTGCAAAGACCGGTCATTAACCACTTCGATGTGTACTACCGGATGAAAGACATCTGCCCAGAGTTGTACTTGTGTCCCTTCGGCGGAGATTTCAACATAACCGTCGATCAGCTTTAATTCCTGCCGGAAATCCTTTGCGTCTTCAAAAGGATTGGGAGATAACCGGAGACGAAAACGTCCCTGCTTCAACTGACAGTTGTTTTCATCGAACGTACCGCTTCTGCTCAGATAAAACAGTATATCCCCCTCTTCTACCCATACATTCATGCCGATATCTCCCCCGCCGCATGGCATCGATTCGGAGGAATTCCGGCTGGGAGTATCCCAAACGACATTGGCATGCTGGCTCCAAAGAACCGACACGCCAACGAATATCATTGCTATAGCCAGATAAAATCTCTTCATATTTTCAAATTACCAGTCGTCCGAACGGAAAGACCCCAACGGCAGCCCATCACAATATACATCTCCTTCCACATAATTCTCAAATCCATAGCGGACAGCTACCGGATACGGAACTTTATCACTTTTTACTAGCATTTTGCTGCGTTCGATCCATGCTTTCGCCGGATAAAACACCTTGTCTTCACCTGCTACCTGAAAGTTTTTCGATTCAAAACAGTTTTTACCGCTGATCCACATATTCGCACGTTCAAAGCTGACGACAATAGTGTCATTCTTGATTTCAATACTTTTGTAATAAGGGCTTTCTCCGTTTACTCCCTCTATTCCGTACGTCTTTGTCAGTGCAAGGAGTGCCAGACGCTCTCCGGCAGCCTGTTTCTTTGCGGGATGAATTCCCTTTTCCATTCCAGCATCCAGCAGTACAGCCATGCCGCTGTTAGACACACGATGTTCTACCTTTGCCTGTGCTTCCCGTAGATAAGCAGAATTAATCACCTCTTTACCTTTTTCAGTGATAATACCATAGTCATAAGGAGCTATCTGACAATAGTAGAAAGGAAAATCACCTTGTTTCCATTCGGCACGCCAACCGTTAATCAATGTGGTAAACATATCCGCATAGGTATGGGCACGATTCCAGTTATCTTCTCCCTGATACCAGATCACTCCTTTCATGGTCATGCCGATCAATGGATGCAACATACCATTATAGAGTACGGTCGGGGTACGGTTTTTCGATTTTATATCAGCTTCCGATTGAGGTATCTTTGCATCCGGAAATGCTTTCAGCCAATCGGCAGTCATCCATGCCTCACAAGCAGAACCGCCCCATGCCGCTACTACGAGTCCTACCGGAACTTCTAATATTTCATTGACCAGTCTTCCGAAATAATAGGCCGTCGCACTGAAATCACGGACACTGACCGGAGCCGCTTCTTTCCATGAGCCGACAACGTCGTTCTGTGGGGTAATGGTAGAAGTACGTTTTACCGTAAACAGGCGGATATGAGAATTTTTGCTGCGAAGAATATCCATATTGGCATTCTCTACAGGTTGGTTCTTGAATCCTTTCATCGGCATTTCCATGTTGCTCTGACCAGAGCACAGCCATAATTCGCCTATCAGAATATTATTCAGTGTCTTTTGGGTTCCATCGTCGAAAGTGATGGTATACGGTCCGCCGGCTTCCGGAGTGGAGACTGAAAGTTTCCATGCGCCGTTCTTGTCTGCTGTTACTGCATATTGTTTTCCGTTCCAGCCGGTAGTGACTGTTACTTTCTTGTTCGGAGTTGCCGTTCCCCAAAGGTTGGCATTGGTTTGTTGCTGCATCACCATGCCGTCAGAGAAAATAGCGGGCAGTTTCACTTCCGCACGCATTGACAGGCAGGCAGCGAGCAGAAAGCTTGCTAATACTGTGCTTGTTTTAATTCCTGAACTTTTCATTCTTATTTGTTTTTATTCGCTACATCAAAATTCAAAGGTCCGAGCAATCCTGCAGGAAGCAGGGTGTTTTCTGCTCTTCGGTATTTGGCATTCGTCCATATTCCATCGAAAGGAGCTTTTCCTTCATCGGCTCCTTTGAGTGCATTCGCCCAAGTATTGGTCACTTCGATTTCCAGTTCATTCACACCTTTCTTTAAGGCTGCCGTAATATCAGCCCGATAAGGAGCTGTCCATATCGTTCCGCAATCTATGCCGTTCACACGGACAGTAGCCAGATCACATACTTTTCCCAGATTCAGATATACTTGTTGGTCTTCTTTCACTTTACTTTTCCAGCGGAATGTTGTTTTATACACTGCTGTTCCGGAGTAATAGCGTATTTGCTCATCTTCTTCTTTGCTCCAGTCAAAGAGTTCCTGTCTTTGGATAGTCTTACCGTTTGCTGTAAAAGTCACGGTATATTCTGTTGCTTCCAAGCCTGTCTCCGAAGCTTCTTTTACCGAATCCTTCTTTTCCTTGCGCTCTTTTTCCGAAGTTTCCTTATCATCTTCTTCTGCAGGGTATACGATGAAGACAGACTCATTCGGAGCTAATGTTAAAGTGATTTCCGTACGATGGCTTTTTTGTTCGTAAGGAATGTCAGCGTTAATCTCACCCGTCACCGGATTCCAGCATTCCGGCTTTCTGCCGTCGATGCGCATACTGGCGGTAAATGTACGTGTTTCTTCCAGTTGGTTGGCGATAAAATAAATATCCCCCTGTTCTCCTTGCCGATGTGTCCAGGCAATGTTTTCCGGTACGATCAGATCACGTTCCAGACCGTATGAGGAGAAATCATCTTCTTTATATGGAAGAGAAGGAATCAGTATGCCTGCTTCTTTCAGTTCATTTATCTTTTGTTTTACTTCCGGAGACAGTGCTGCGGGGTCCGGATTCATCGGACGTGGAAGTGGTAATACTAACACTTTGTAACTGGCTCCACCCGGTAACGTCATCCTGCCGTTTTCCGCTTTCGCCAAACGGAGTAACGCGTCTTTGTTAAAGCTGTCATAAGCATATCCTCGAAGTGGATTTACCCACTTTTCAGGATCGGACATATTTGCGGAATGTGTTACGCCTACAGGACGCACACGTAAGGGTTGTCCTTCGTTTGCCAAACGGATTCGTTCGCTTTCCACCCGCTCTGCACCGAAGATGCCCGGTAAAGAAGGAACTAAACGTTCCGGCAATATCGAACGTCTTGGCATCTCTTCTCCTGTAAATACTGCAATATCCGCCACCGGATGCCCGTATTGCAGCAATGACTGGCAACGGGTGATGTATTCACAGAAAGCCTTTGCACCCTTATTCCACCACGTCTGGTCACGCTGGAAGAAAAGGCCGATACCATCCAAAGTCATTCCCGGTTTGCGGTCCAGCCAAGGATTATGGACATATACATGGAAGAAAAGGCGGTTGATGCCTAAAGCATAGTTGCGGTCCAGTAAGGCTTTCAATATTCCCGGATGTTCGTTCCATGTTCCGCGTACTTCCGTGAAACCTTCTGCCTGGATGATATTCTTGCCGTAGATATGCGCTCCGCTGATGGCATCCAGCATATCATTCGGTTTGTCGTGGGTTGGGCTGTTCAGCCAGAATTCTCCCATGGGAAGGTCTACTTTCTGATAATGCAGTAATCCGTCACTTACCATGGTAGGCGCTACGCATTCGGCTGAGAACTGGCAATCATATTCTTTCGCACAGTCGGCCAAGACTTGATAGAAAACATCGACGACCAGTTCACCTATCGTTGTGCGGACATCACGCAGAATCTTTTCGCTTCGTTCGGCACTCTCCATCGGAATACCTGCCAACAATGGTAAATAAGGCATCAGGTCGTATCCACGGCGTTTCCGGAATTCTGCGGCAAAAGTATCGCTCCAGTTCTGGCTTCCGCATTCCCAACTATCCACGTGCATGTATTTTAATACGCGGCGGGCAACGTCTGGATTTGTCTTTACAAATGCTTGCGCAAACCAGTTGTCGAACTGCTTGCGAACAGCTTTTGGATTAAATTTATCACATTCCAGTCCTTTTCCTCCTCCGGCAGTTGCGTTCGTATGTCCGGTGGCGGTATGTCCCATGCGGAGTAGTTTCCACTTTCCTTTGGGGAGAGTAGCTGTCAGTGTTCTCTCTTTAAAATTGTCGCTCGGACTATTTTTAAAGGGATCTGTCAGGTTGATAATCTGTGAAAGGGCATAGCAATCTTGCTCCCCTATTTCCTCCTTCTTCGTGGAGGAAGCTACACGCCATACCAGTCCGGCTTTGCCTTCCCACTGATCCAGTCGGGCTTCCCGGTGCAGACGCAGTTCCTTGATTTTCAGATTTGGTTTCCATTTTGCGGCATCCATGTCTTCACTTCCCGGTTCACTGCCTTCGGGTGTCCAGTAGAAGCGGAAATAACGGGCAGTTGTAGCAGGAATTGCATGAGTGGAATTTTCATCTGTATTCTGCCATCCCTGACGTGCAGGGACGAGCTGTTTCACCAAACGGTAGTTAACCCCATCATCACTTGCCATCACTTTCAAGCGGTGCGCCTGATAATTATTGCCACTCAGAATGATTTCAATATTGCGGCAGGTGAAAGGCTGTTCGTATTCATATTGGATATAGCAGGGATATGATGAACGGATTACTCCGGCATCATCCATGTTCACAGTCTTCTTGATGTCAATATGATTTCCTGTGGCTATATTGGCACAGGTTATTTGGGCCGGCATAACGTCTGCCGCTTCCTCTTTTACAGGCAGGGCAAATAAAGAAATATCTTCATAAAAACCTTCGTATGCCTCCGGTTGCGGTAAGTGTAGTCCTTTGATTTTGCCACCATCAACGATTGTATCACTCCAGACTATCTTTTGCATCGATTCTTTCGGAGTCATCCACGGACCACCAGCCAATGCAAAACCATCACAAATATGCATTCCTAACTTTAATCCCAAGCGGTCGGCTTCTTCCATGCTGAAACGAACCATTTCCCACCATTCGGGTGTTAGTTGTTGCGCCTTTCCATTGTATTGTGGTCCTTCTTTGATACCTTTGATAGGCATCAGATAAGTACCTCCCAGCCCAGCACGTTTCATTGCTTCCAAGTCAGCCGTAATCCCTTCTTTGGATACGGCTCCAAACATCCAGTACCAAAAAGTCCAAGGCTTTGCTTCGTCAGACGGATTTTGGAATTGTTCGCGAAGTAAATGTGTTTGCAGAGCATTGGCAGGAGATATAGCAGTGCATGCCAATAATGAGATTGCAAATATTTGTTGTTTCAGTCGGCTTTTCATTCTAATCTATATTTTTACTTATAGATAAGACGAAAAACGGACTGTTTTGTACTCACAGTATTCTCCTTGCTCAAATTAAACTATTTAATTTCTTAGGCAGTATTGCTTTCTACAAAATAAGTCTCATTTCACCGCTTCTTCTATTCGGGATACTAACTGCGGATTACTGGGACGTGCCGCAGTTCCGAAATCAATAATCTGCCCCTTTCTATTTATTAATACATAGTAAGGCATCCTGTCTATTTTCCATTGCTTACAAATTTTCTGATAGTTATCTATTCCCAAATAATCAGTCACATGAACACATTCAATTCCCCGGTTTTTCAATGAATACTCATTCAGGCATTCCTCCCATTGTTCTTTGGGTTCACTCACACAAATGGAATATATAATCAAATCATCCGTAGAGAATTTGCTGCGCAATTGTTTTAAAGGTTCCATTTCAGCCAGACAAGGAGGACACCATCTAGCCCAAAAATCGAAATAAATCACTTTCCCACGATTCTTTTCGAGCACATCATAGACAGGTTTCATGTATGGCATACGTGTTGTATGCTTTGAGTTCTCATGGAATTCGCCATATAATAAATTGTCGGAAACAGGCTGTGGATTTTTTAGATACGATTTGGTCTGATTATAGATCTGCATCACCTGTGCACGTAGATGTGACATTTTAACGATTGAGTCAAACTGTGTACGTTTTTCGTGAAAAGCAAGTGTGTCATTAGTACATAAAGAACCGGCTATCAACTTAGTATATAAATACTGATTCATCTCACTCTCCCCCATTGTAGCCATGATTTCTTCTATCGAAGGATTCTTTTTATCTCTGAAAGCGATCCCATAAGCAATATATCTTTCTGCTTCATCAGCAACATCGTATAAGCGTGCCGAGAGTATGCCTTTAGTATATAGTTTATTGATTTCAGGTAAAAGTGTATGATAACGGTCCATCTCTTTTCTCGTTTTAAACAAGTATGACATACCATTGAATAACAGCGCATAATAATAATCTTGCTTCAGCAATTCTTCAGTAAACAGTACTACATCTTCCATTGGCTTGTACTTCACCAGATACTCATTCCTACGTTCCAAACGAAAATTATAATCCTTTTTTAATTCAGCCTCAAAATCCTTAACGTCTGATTCCGGTTTCATATTGTAATTCTGTATATAGTAATATGCACTTTCAGTGAACGCTAATATCTCCTGATTTAGCTTTTCGGCATCACCTGTCACTTTAGGATGAAAAAGATCTTTGAAGTCTATTTCTACATGTATGCTGTCTCCCGGGTGGATATAAAGATGTTCTGCATAGTTGCGGATAGAAACCTCCCTTAATTTGGCATAAACCGGAAAACGGAAAGAGAATGAACCATCTTTTTGTATGGGCGAACGATACTGATTTCCCATATCTCTGAAAAATGGGATAATGAGAGTCAGTTCCTTTTCCTGAGGATAGAAATCCCGATTTAGTACTTTGCCTGTGATGACTGCTTCTTCAGCATACTCTTCCAATGAGGGATTACTTTCCTCTGTTTGTGCAGAAGATTCGGACAGGAAATTACTCTGGGCTTTTTGACGGCATCCGGCAAACAACAAGGTAATTATTATCAGAAAGTATAAGCTGTGTTTCATTGTGTTTGAATATTAGTATGTTCGTAAATCTAACATTTAAGAGTTCTTGCCTCTAAATGTATGAAATTATTTTTAGAGGCAAGAACTTTTGACAGGTTATCTGTCTCAATTTTAGATATTTCACATTATATATACATATTTTGTGGGATAAACAGGCCGAATGCTATAGCCAACGTACAAACTTCCTGATATACCAGTTCTTTACCAATTGCGTCAGGATACAATAGGAAAGCAAAATACCAATCAGCCAGGGAAAATAACCCAAAGGAAGAGCCGTCAGGCCGATGGAACGTCCGAAAGCTGTGAAAGGAATAAGAATGCCTACTGCCATAATTAAGAACGTCAGCCCCATAACAGGCCACGTGGCCCGGCTTTGTATAAATGGTATTTTACGGGTACGTATCATGTGGACAATCAATGTCTGGGATAACAAACCTTCTACAAACCATCCGGTCTGAAACAAAGTCTGATGTTCGGGACTGTTACAACTGAACACATACCACATGACCAGATAGGTAGCAATATCAAAGATAGAACTGATAGGCCCTATATAAATCATAAAGCGACTCAGGTCGGATGCATCCCATTTGCGCGGTTTCTTCAGAAATTCCGGGTCCATACGGTCGAATGGAATGGTTGTCTGTGATATATCATATAATAGGTTCTGAATCAGCAAATGTATCGGCATCATGGGCAGGAACGGCAGAAAGGCGCTTGCAAACATCACGCTGAACATATTGCCAAAATTGGAACTGGCAGTCATCTTTATATACTTATTGATATTACCAAATGTCTTTCTACCTTCGAGTACGCCGTCTTCCAATACCATCAAATCCTTCTCCAGCAAGATGATATCCGCACTTTCTTTTGCTATATCTACCGCCGAATCGACAGATATGCCAATATCTGACTGCCGCAAGGCGCCTGCATCATTGATGCCATCTCCCAGAAAACCAACTGTATTACCTTGCTCCTGCAACAGAGAGATTATTTGCGTTTTCTGCAATGGAGTGAGTTTGGAGAATAACGTAGTGTCTTTTACCGCTTCTTTCAATGTTGTTTCATCCATTTCCTCCATTTCTATTCCGGTAAGGGAGTGCCCGGTATCAATCCCTACCTGACGGGCAATAGCTTTCACTACGGTATCATTGTCTCCCGACAATATTTTGACTGCTACTCCATGCATATATAATTGTTCGATGGCTTCGGCGGCAGAAGGTTTGGGAGGATCAAGAAAAGCAAGATATCCGATCAACACCATTTCTTTTTCATCTTCGATGACAAAATTACAGTCCTTTTCGATGAAACTTTTCTGGGAAACCGCCAATACTCTCATACCTTGCCGGTTCATTTCCTCACTGATCTTTTGCGCTTTTATTTTCAAGGAGTCAGTCAAAGGATGTATCTCTCCGTCGAACTCGGCATACGAACAGACATCGAGAATCTCTTCTACCGCTCCTTTGGTAATAATTTGCCGCTTCCCTTGCCTGTCTTCTATAACGACAGACATCCTTCTGCGTGTAAAATCGAAAGGAATTTCATCGACCTTGGTATAGGCATCCTTCAAATGTTCCAGATTCAACTCTCTTACATGAGAGAGGATTGCCTTATCCATCAGGTTTCTCAAGCCGGTCTGAAAATAACTGTTGAAGTACGCGTGACGAAGAATACGTTTACTGTTGTCATCGCTGCCGTCTGCATTGATATACTTCTCCAACACAATTTTATCGCAAGTCAATGTACCGGTTTTATCAGTACAAAGTATATCCATTGCTCCAAAATTCTGAATGGCATTGAGGTTCTTTACGATTGTTTTCTTTTTGGACATGGCGATTGCTCCTTTAGACAGGTTAGCCGTCACAATCATAGGTAACATTTCGGGAGTAAGACCGACCGCCACAGATACGGCAAAAATGAAGGCTTCGAACCAGTCACCTTTCGTAAAACCATTCACGAAAAACACGAACGGAACCATAACCAGCATAAAACGAATCAATAAAAAGCTGACCTTGCTAATACCTTTATCAAAGGCTGTAGTGGCACGATGTCCGACCAGACTTTTGGCTATTGTACCCAGATAGGTTTTATTCCCCGTTTCAAAAACAATTCCTTTTGCCGCACCGCTAATCACATTGGAACCCATATAACAGATATTATCCAACTCTATGACACTTCCCTTACGAAACTGTTGTCCCTGTACTTCCGGAAACTTTTCTATCGGTTCGGACTCACCCGTCAGTGAAGCCTGACTGATAAACAAGTCTTTTGAATCGATGATACGTATATCGGCAGGAACCATATCACCGGCTACCAGATACACAATATCTCCCGGAACGAGTTCTGTTATATCGATCTCTTCTTCCTGTTCTCCGGCACGTTTCGCCAGACAAGTGTTTTTTACCATCCTCATTAAAGAATCCGTAGCTTCACTTGCTCTCCATTCCTGCCAGAAACGAAGAACAGCACTGAATAATACCATGGACGAAATAATGATTACCCCTGTCCATTCTTGCTCTCCGGGTTCAGCCATCAACACATCCAGAAATAAGGATATGATAGCAAGTCCTGTCAGAACGCCTATGAAAGGATTGATAAATGTTCTGATAAACAGTATAAACGGATTCTTTTTTTGTTCATGGATGACTTCGTTTCTTCCATAAATGGATTGTCGCTCCTGTACTTCTCCCAGCGTTAATCCAAGCTTTGTAGTCTGCAAACAGGAATAAATTGACTTACCGGGTTGCGTGGCAACCAAAAATACTCTCTCTGAATTGAATGTGTACTGTGATGAACGCAGTTTTTTCTTCCATACCATACTCTCTAATTTTTTTAAGTTACTAACTGCATTTATTAATTCGATGCAAAAGTAAGGAGGACTTCGGGAGGAAGCCGTTAGAGAATGATTAGAGTGGTATTAGAAAACTATTAGAGTTTCTTAGATATGCGGGAGTTTTACCACAAAAGTAGTTCCCTCGTCCTTATGAGAAGATACGGTAAGTTCGCCTTTGTGAAGGTGAATGATTTTCTGTGTCAAAACCATGCCTATACCATTTCCGGGAGCTATATTCTTGTTTTCTCCCCGATAAAACAGTTTAAACAGGTTTTCTTTGTCTGCATCGGACATTCCTACGCCATTATCAGACAAGCGGATAATAGCCCATTGTTCCCAATAAGCTATCAGGACGGATGAAGTCCGGTTGGAAGAGTACTTGCAGTTGTTCTCTACCAGATTCACAAAGGCAGTAGTCAACAGATAGCTGTTTCCGATTACGGTCAGCACATTATCTTCCTCAGCTTCCTGCTCAAATACTAATTCGATATGATAATCCGGATGGGCTTTTAGGACTAATTCTCTGGCATCCAACAGCAGTTCATCCAACCGGACCTCTTCCATTGTAATCTGTTCCGACTGATAGTCGGCTTTTGCAAGATTCAGCAATCCGTCGATCAGGTTTATGATCCGTCGCGAATCTTGTAGTGCATTGCCGATAGCTGCCTGATATTGTCCGGAGGTTCGTTCTTTCAACAGGGCCAGATCCAGTTCGGCTGTAAGGGCTGCCATAGGTGTACGTAATTCATGAGATACATTGCTGACAAACATCTTTTGCGAATTGAAGGACTTCTCCAAACGTTCCAGCAGTGCATTGAATGTAATACTCAGTTCTCCTAGTTCGTCCTGTTCGTTTTTCACTGGCAGTCTTTTGTCGATATGTGAAGCGGTGATTTTCTCCGCTTCTTTCACGATATTGCGTATAGGCTTTAAGGTGCTTCGGGAGAGGATATAACCGACAATCACCAACATGGTCAATCCTCCGATAAATAACAGAATGAGCATATTTCTCAGTGCATCCCGGTTAGCGTATCCATAGCCATCATAGGCAGCGGCAGTGACAATGTAGTCTTGTCCTTCAAACGGATACACAAGTCCTATTGCCTGATATTCGTCCACATAGAAACTGATATTCTTTCGTTTCAGAATACGTTTTACCATTTCGGGTGTTTCCTTGACTATGTCGTTTTGAAGGGCATCATGATATAGTATTTTAAAATCTGTAGTATAGACGGCTACCTCTACTTCATTAATAAACTTCTGATTATTCAGGTAAATAGACTGCATCGTTTTTGCATCTACCTGATTATTAAGAAATAAGTGGGCTTTGGTTATAGCTTCACTTTGCAGGTTTCGAAAGAAAGCATTGCTGCGCGAATGCTCGCTTACGTAATAGACAGCTATGACAAATGCGAAGAATACCGCAGCTGTAATGCCCGCATATTGCAGAGTCAGCGTTGCCCGGATTTTCATAATTTGTCAGTCAGTATGAAACCCATCCCTGCTTTGGTATGAATAAGTTTCGGTTCAAAGTTACGGTCTATCTTTTTGCGAAGGTAGTTGATATATACATCAATGAAGTTGGTTCCCGTATCAAAATGTGTGTTCCATACTTTCTCCGCTATCTCTACCCGGCTCAATACCCTTTCGGCATTTTCGACCATATATAGCAGCAGGTTATATTCTTTCGGAGAAAGTTTAATGGAAACGTTATTTCGTTCTACGTCCTTCCGCTGAAGATCAATGCGCAGATCCGCATAAACAAGTTCCTGCGGCAATTCCGGTACATTTCCCGAGACACGTTTCAATAGAACTTTGATTCTGGCATTCAACTCTCTGAAATCAAAGGGCTTCACCATATAGTCGTCTGCACCGGCATCGAAACCGTCCAGCTTATCGTTCGTTGATCCTAATGCCGTCAACATTAATATAGGAATACGGGGATTGGACTTACGGATTTCTTTCGTCAGCTCAAATCCGTCCATCTTAGGCAGAACAATATCAGATATAACCAGATCGAACGTATGTGCCTGAAAAAGCCGCAGCCCCATTAATCCGTCATAAGCTACCATGGTCTGATAACCATTTTCTTCCAGCCCGTTCATCAGCAAACTTGCCACTCTGGGTTCGTCTTCTATAATTAGTATTGTGTACATAGGAAAGAACTCGTTAATCTGAATCTATAAAACGAAACAAAAATAATGATTATTCCTCACTTATGACTCTTTTAAACCATTTTATATTTGCTATATTTGCGCAATTATCATCAGTTGAACTTATGTCAGGTATTAAAGAGTTAGAACTATTATTATCCAATATGGAGCCTGTGTTGGATGAGCGGGATTTTGTTTTTTGTTCTTTCCCAACACTCGATTGGGATCAAATGCGGGAGCTGAACCCAATCGGGATTTTCCATGAGAAAGAGGGTGTAACCTTCATTCTTGACAGGAAAGATGCTGTAGACAAAAAGATAGATTACCTGTCCGTTTACAGACTTATCACTCTCAATGTACATTCAAGTCTGGATGCGGTGGGGCTGACAGCTGCCTTTTCTGCCAAGCTGGCAGAAAAAAATATTAGCGCTAATGTGGTGGCGGCCTATTATCATGACCATATCTTTGTGCCTGAAGAGAAAGCGGAACAGGCTTTGGAGGCTATTCTTGAATTACAAAAAAAGGTACCCAACGCAATGTGAGTACCTTTTTATTTCATTTATTTATTCCATAAACCGGAAAATGATTCGTCCGCTCTGCGGACCATTCACCCATTTTGGCTGCGATGACGGGCCACATAGATCAGTCGAATTTACTTTATTACGTACAGGAGGAATCACATTCAAGACAGAGATTCCACTTTCAGGAAGCGTATAAAGTAAGCGGTCACGACCGTCACGCGGCTGATATACTCCGATGTAAGCATCCGGAGTTTCATTGGTCAGGCTGATAGTACCCTCTTTCGTACGGATGTTCATCCAGGAAACACTGCCGAAATATCCTTTGAATTCGGGATATGTGAAGGTTTCACCCGGAATAGGATCGTTATAGTCGTTTTCCCAGACATCGTATTGCGTGCCATGAATACGGTTCTGCCATACACGGTAGGGCCCCGCTCCCAGCCAGCGTTTACTGATCACCTGATCTTCGGGATAGTCGAAGCAGATTCCCATTAAATCTACCACGCCGGAGAAATTGTAGGTATAATCCAGCACCGCTTCTCCACTTGGATTGATTGTCCATTGCGCTTTATCCAGATTACCCAGTTTATAATTGGCAGTAACAATCAGATTGCCTCCGTCTTCTTTTACATCCAGTTTCGTGAATACAGCAGCATCAGGGAATTCGCTGTAGGTACGATCCTTTTCTTTCGCTTTTTCGTCATCGTGATTATAAAACTGATCCAATGAGCGGTCGGCACGACGGGCACCGATGAAACGAGGGCCGTTGGCAAAGCTGATCTTGCGATTGTTTACGGATACACCTTTCAGCTGACCGTCTTTCTTTGAGAAAATGAAAGTATGATTCTTCGCTTTTACGGTAAGTTCATTTTCTGTTTCTGTAGAGGTTACCTTATTAGATAAGGGAGAAAGCACTTCATTAGCCTGATTCAGTTTGTTCACAGGGAAAGTCCAGCGCCAAAGTTCATGACCGTATCGGTCGATGGCTGTGAGGAAAAGGGCATCGGCATCCGGAAGGATCGTTGTTTTAATATTCAGCACACCTGCCGAATGGGCTGCGACATCACTTCCTTGTGTTTCCCCTTGTTTCAGAACTTGGGCAGTTGTATTAGAAGCATCTGTTGCGGTAGGGAACTTCACCTGTTTCCAAAGGAAACGGCAAGTATTCAGATTCAGATAATCATAACGGTTTTCTACGGAGAACTTACCGTCAAACTGCTTGTCGACAGAAGTATTCATGATTTGTACCGGACTCCATAACTGCTTGATTGTGTAGAAACTGCCTTCCTTTTCATGATGTGGCCCTACAATACCGTCAGCGCCGAAATTTCCTTGATTATCAATGAATCCCTCCATATCGACACGCTTCACTCCTTCGTCTGCCAGTACCCAAAGGAAACCACCGATACAGCGGGGATGTTTACGCATCATTTCCCAATAGTCGTATAATCCGGCACCATGACCGCCATCATACAAACCGTGGAGAAATTCTGTCGGCATAAAGATTTCCGGCAAGCGCATATAGTTCTGACTTTCTCCGTAAGAACGGTAATGCATGGTTTCAAAACCAGAGAAATTGCCTTGCGGGTGAATCACCGGACGTTTCTGCGGATCGTACTTGTGAAATTCTCCATCGAGTTCGGTATTCCATCCTTTTTCATTACCATTACTCCACCAAATAATAGACGGGTGGTTAACGTCACGTTCTATCATTCCTTCGATCAGGCGTACTCCGGTCGGAGTATCGTATTTGCCATGCCAGCCTCCTAATTCATCCATCACGTAAAGTCCCAGAGAATCACAAGCTTCCAGAAACTCCGGATCAGCCGGATAGTGACTCAGACGGACGGAGTTCATATTCATGTCTTTCATCAGAAGAACATCTTCGATATTTTTCGCTTTACTTAATGTACGGCCACTTTCCGGACGGAAGCTATGGCGATTGACACCACGCACCATAATGCGTACACCGTTTACGTATAATCCATCACTTTCACGTACTTCGATGGTACGAAAACCGAATGTTTCTGTCTCGCTGTGCAGCACTTTTCCGCCTTTGTCCAGCAAAGAAAACTGAGCTTTATAAAGATTCGGCGTTTCGGCTGTCCACAGAGCCGGATCAGAGACATTGAGCTGTAAAGAAGTCCAGTCTCCTCCTGCTTTTACAGGTACGGTCGTTTCAGTTAGTTTTTTGCCTTTATTATCCAAAATCTGTGCCCGGATACTCATTCCGTCATTAGACAGATTGGTATAGCAATTGGCACGGAAGGAACCATCCATTTGTGCATCGATGGCGATGTGACGTAAATTAATCGCAGGTTTTACTTCTAGGAATACCGGACGGAAAATACCTCCGAAATTCCAATAGTCGGCACGTCGCTCGGCAAGATTCACACTGGCATTTTCGCTTTCCTTTGAAACGGTTACTTCCAGCAGGTTCTTTTTTCCATACTTAAGGAAATCTGTGACATTGTATGAAAAACGATAGAAAGCTCCCTGATGTTTCGAGCCGACTTTACGCCCGTTTACTTTAACTTCGGTATCTGTCATCGAAGCTTCGAATACCAGATTTACCTGCTGTCCGCGGAACTTCTCGGGGACCTCAAACTCGTACTTATACATTCCTTTTTCATCGGCGATACCTTCGGGGAAGGCTTTGCCATAGAAGGTGATTCCATACTGATAGGTGCCAAAGCCCTGCAACTCCCAGCATGACGGTACGCCGATCTTCGTCCATTTGCCGGAATTGCGTCCGTCAGTACAGAAGAAGTCCCATTCTACCATATCATCACATCCGTGACCGGAAAGGTATTGCCGTTCCGTTTGCGGAAGGGTTTGAGCAGCCAGAGTAGTTGCCAACGCCAAGGTTGATAATAAAGTGGTTACTTTTCTCATTGTTACTTTTATTATTGTGTTAGTTACTATTTATTTGAATCAATTCTTATTTTACTGCTTGCTGATGCGTATATGCAGCGTATGTTCTTTTTTCTCAATAGCATACTTCTTCAGTACGCCCGGTCCGCAGCTGCTATTCCCTAATCCGAGCACGGCCGCGTCCATACTGAGAATAATTTCGGGACGTGGTTTCAGATTGCAGTCATGAGTTTCTTTATATAAATCCTGTGCAGTATAATGCAAAGCAGAGGCAGAAAAGACATCTTCTACCGCGTCTACACGGATACCTTTATTCTGTTTGTCTGTCAGCGTAAGAAATTGTACTTCTTCCTTATTTCCGCTATCCTGCGGACGAGGATAATGTACATACTGTTCTGCTACCGTTCCCTTCCAGAGCCCTGTTGCGGCAGATGTCTTGCGATCGGGATAATTATCCTGTGGTCCTCTGCCATACCATGTAAAGGTATTATAGGCAGGAGCCAGACAGAATGCAAGTCCCAAACGAGGCAATTCCGGAAATACTCCTTGTGGTAAGAAAGTTGTTTTCAGATCAATGACTCCATCGGAAGAAATGGTATAGACGGATGTCGTTGTCACGTTGCCTTCTTTATATAAATTAGTCGTCCGGATACGTACTATGACTGCCCCATCTGCACGTACTTCATGATCGAAAGACTCCAGACTAATCAGAGGGTGGTCCATGCCATGCAGTTGCCAGTCTTTTGCCAGCCAGTTTCCGAAACTCTTGTCATTGTCTGTCGGTGCACGGAATGCTTGCGTGACAGGCTGAACCGGAAAATGATTCTGAGTCAATATTTCTTTGCCATTGTACATAAGGGAAGTTATACTTCCGACTGTTTTCTTTTCCCACTGAACCGAGAAACCGCGTCCGCTAACCGATAAAGATTTATCATCCTCTTTTACTTGCAGCGCTCCTTTATTGATCAGATCGGCAGACAACAATTCTCCTTGCTGTAAGCAGAATTGTTCCCAAGTAACTTCATGACCGGCTTTTGCCCAAAGGGCATCAGATTTCAATACGATGCTTACTTTTAGCTGACAATCAGAAAGCATATTCGTTGAGTTGCTGTTGTTGCTTTTTCTGTTTAAAGCCTTCTTGTCCGATAAGGAACGGAAAGCAGGTAAAGTGATTGTTTCACTCTCACCCGGAGCGACTTCCGGTAATGTGATTTCTCCCTGTTCTTTCTGTTTACCATCTATTGTCAATGTCCATAAGCAGCGATACTGAGATAAGTCTATATGATGATTCCTGTTTGTAACGATCAATTGTCCATTGTTGACGGCCAACTGAACCGGTGCATATACTTTCTTTACTTCCCAATATTTCGGAGTCGTCTCACGATCACTCATCAATAGACCGTTAAAGCAGAAAGCTTTCAGATTCGGTTTATCACCGAAGTCTCCGCCGTACGCCACCATAATGCGGCCATCAGGCAATTCTTTATAAATTCCCTGATCTACCCAGTCCCAGATGAAACCGCCCAGCATACGGGGATTGCTATATATTTCATCCCAATATTCTTTAAAGTTGCCCAACGCATTTCCCATCGAATGGGCATATTCGCTTGTCATCACCGGACAATCATCATTGGTACGTTCCGCTATTTCCAACAGCCGTTCCCAACGTGCATTTTCCGCACGTTCTTTGTCTTCTCCTTCTGCAATACCCGGATTCAGATATTCTTGTTTCACACGGGTATAAAAACGGCTGATCACATCGACCGTCTTCGGATCAGGATTGCCATCTACTCCCTGCGCACCTTCATAATGAACGGGGCGTGTAGGATCAAAATCGTGTAACCATGCAGAAATAGCTGCAAAGTTCGGTCCGTAGCCGCTTTCATTTCCCATACTCCACATCACGATACTTGGATAGTTCTTATCACGTTCTGCCATGCGGACCGCACGATCCATGAATGCAGCATACCAATCGGGAGTACTTGCCAGTGTCCCGCGCAGACCATGCTCTTCGATATCCGCTTCATCCATCACATAAAGCCCTAAACTATCACAGAGTTCATACCAGCGGCTCACATTGGGATAATGGCTGGTACGAACGGCATTGATATTTGCCTGTTTCATCAGCAGTATATCCTGAAGCATTCTTTCTTCACTCATTACGCGTGCCGTCCGTGGATCGTGTTCATGACGATTCACACCTCTGAAGCGAACCGGATTACCGTTAATCAGTAATTGTCCTTTATTGATTTCTACAGTACGGAAACCAACCGATTGCTCCGCCTGTTCTATCACTTTTCCTTCCGCATTCTGCAAAGTCAGGTGTAATTTATAAAGATAGGGTGTCTCCGCTGTCCATCTTTCCGGTGATTTTATTATGGCTGACAAACGTCCCGTCTTACGTGGCCCGCGTTGCGGATACCACTCATTCATCCGGCTTGCTTTGTGCTCCAGATCCAGTATCTCTTCCACCTCTCCCTGCAACTTTACTATCTCTTTTCCACTTGCGTCTTTCAGCACACCTTGCAGGGTATATCCTTTTCCAGTCATACCTCTGTATACACTAAATTGCGGATCGATCTGCAAAATAAAGTCCTCATAATTGCCAGCAGATGCAGGAAGAGTGCGTATCGCATAATCACGCATACGAACATCAGGTGTATGTATCAGATGAATGCTACGATGAATACCGCCAAAACGCCAGAAGTCCTGATCTTCGAGATAAGACCCGTCACTATAACGGTACACTTCCAGTGCTATCTGATTCTCACCGGTCTTCAGATAGTTGGTGATGTTAAATTCACTTGGCTCCATACTGCCTTGACTATACCCTACCCGTTCGCCATTTATCCAGACATAGAAAGCACTCATCACTCCTTCAAAGCGCAGAAAAGTCTGTCCGTCCGCTTCCCATTCCACAGGCCAGACGAATGTGCGCCGATACTGTCCGACCGGATTTCGTTCTTTATAGGTCGTATAGTCGGCTTTCGGCTCTCCCATTACCCGTGGAGGATCTATCTTAAACGGATAACCTGCAGATACATAAATAGGCGTGCCATATCCGTTGACTTCCCAATTGGCAGGAACAGGAAAGTCCTTCCAGTCTTTATCATTAAAATCAGTCTGATAGAAATCTATGATTCTTTCGCCCGGAACAGGAGTCCATCGGAACTTCCATGTTCCGTCCAAAGATATCGAACAGTCTCCTTTCTGTACGGAAAAAGGAGTAAAAGCAGCTCGTGCCGGTTCACGATTGATCTGGAGAACATGATGATTCTCCCAGTCATGCATTGTTTGTGCCTGCATCGGGCAAGCGACCAATGCGCCAAACACTAATGTATATATTTTCATTCGTTCTTTTTTCTTCATACCAAGAAGACGGACGAAGGGGCATTTTGTACCCCTTTCTTTTACATTAATATTAAAGAATAATAAAAGGAGAAACACTCTATGAAGAAAAGCTCTACCTTGTGACCTATAATTACTTCTAATATTTTTATTATGAAAAAACTACTATTCAGCAGCCTCTTTTTATTCAGTTGTCTCGCTTCACACGCACAGCATGAGTATACGATTGAAGGTGATGTAAAAGGAGTGAAAGACGGCACTCTTGTTTCCCTGTTTTTAACGGACGGACGTGTAGGAAGCGTAGTTGCTTCGGATACGATACGTAATGGCAAGTTCTTCTTCAAACGAAATGCAGGAGAAAGCGGTATGGATCAATTATCCCTTATGTGTAACCGCGAAGCGGATTTTCCTTCGATGTCTTTGGAGATTTATGCAACTCCCGACGCTCAAATAAAAGTGACAGGCACCAATACTCTGATTTATACATGGAAAGTAGACAGTCCGGTAAAAGAACAACAGGAATATAACCGATTTATTGAAAACTCCCGTGACCTGTGGGATGAATACCAACGTCTGGCTATCAAAGAGAAAAAAGCGGCCTCTAAAAGTGAATATGATTTAATAGAAGCAAAAGAGGACAGCATATCAGCTATTATCAAAAAACGGGAACTTAAGTTAATGCAGGAACTCCCTGTTTCTAACATCTGGATGGATAAACTGTTCGGTTTAAGTATGTCTGTGAAGTACAATCCCAAGTTTACCTATAAAGAAGAAACATTGGCTTTGTATAACAGACTGAATGAAGAACAGAAAGCTTCCATCAAAGGACAGGAAATTACAGTCAATCTTTTCCCTCCCAAAACAGTGAAAGAAGGAGATGATATGGCAGACACCGACCTTTTCGACCTCGACGGAAATATTCATCATCTGGCTGGCTTTAAGGGAAAATATATGCTTCTTGACTTTTGGAGCAGCGGTTGCGGACCTTGTATTATGGCACTCCCCGAAATGAAAGAAATCCAGGAACAATATAAAGACCGACTCACGATTGTCAGTTTGAGTTCGGATACCAAAAACAGATGGAAGGCTGCTTCTGCCCAACATGAGATGACCTGGCAAAACCTGAGTGACCTGAAACAAAATGCAGGATTGTCCGCTGTATATGATGTCAATGGTATTCCCAACTATGTTCTCATCTCTCCGGAAGGCAAAATCATGAAAATGTGGTCAGGATATGGCAAGGGTAGCCTGAAACTTAAAATGCGCAGATACCTGGATACACCTAAGCGCGAAATGAGTATCGTTCGGAAAGCCAACACCAAGATCGTTAACCATCCAATTTACAAATCAACCAATACCGACATTCTTGAAGTGAAGCAGGTGGAATTGACGGATACGGCAACAGTCGTTCACTTCTATGCATACTACATACCCAAATATTGGATACAAGTGAGTACAGATGCCAAGTTAACAGACGCAAAAGGCGTATCATATGCCTTGAAGAAAGCGGAAGGCATTACTCCCGGTGAACATTTCTTTTTGCCCGAAAGCGGAGAAGCCGAGTTCTCACTCACATTCGAACCATTACCTTCCGATACAAAATCGTTTAACTTCACGGAAGGAACCGCCAAAAAAGACTGGCAAATAAATGAGATAAAACTTATTAAGTAGAGAATAAAGAAGAAACTAAACCTATCCTTCTTTTTTCTTTATTAAAGATTCAATTGAAGACTTCGAAATAGCTGCATATTCCGAAGTCTTCTTTTTTATTTCATCAATCGATTCTAAAAGTTATAATTAAAATAAGAATATCAATTATTAAAATGCAAACATCGTTTTAACAATTAAGGTCTTGCGAATTAAAATACTCCTTCAGACAGAAGTAAAAACAGAAATGAATATCGTATTATCTTCCGGGAAATGGTTTTCTTTGTTATGTATTCATATCACTAATCTCATATTCTGCATTAAAAAATAAAAAGAAATGGAAGAGAATAAACAAACACTTTACAATGATGAGTTGCTAGATATCTTACCTGACGGAGTTATTATATTTAATATTAGTGGAGAAGTAATACAGCTTAACCGGCAAGCTCTGACCGAACTTCATGTGCATTCATCAGTCAATGCAATGATGCCTCTTCCAACCAATATCCTTTTCAAATTATTAAATAATAAAGAAGACATTCTTTCTGTCATCTTAGAAAAGATTCGTCAGGGTGAACAAACTTATTCGCTTTCTGAACATACTTTCATGCAAGAACAGGTGGATTATACACAATTCCCGATCAGAGGTGATTTTGCAACGATCAAGGAAGATGGCAATCTGAAAAAGATATTATTCTTTTTTCGTAATATCACTGTAGAACTGACACAGGAGTATATTCTGAACACAGCCTTACAAAGAACCAGGATATATCCGTGGTATTATGATATAAACCGAAGTGAGTTTACCCTTGACAACCGTTATTTCGAACATTTGGGTATTTCGGCCGGAGAAAATAACACTCTGACTATGGAGGAATACGTAAATATGATTCATCCGGACGATCGGCAAGCTATGGCTGACGCCTTTATTGTACAGCTTAGTGGCATAGAAACATTCGATAAGTCTGTCCCTTTCCGCTTGCATCGTGGAGACGGAACTTGGGAATGGTTTGAAGGACAGTCTACTTATATTGCCAATATTTCGGGGCACCCTTATCGGTTGGTCGGTATCTGTATGAGTATTCAAGAATATAAGGACATAGAGAATACCTTAATCGAAGCACGTAAGAAAGCTGAAGAAAGTGACCGGCTCAAAATGGCTTTTCTGGCAAATATGAGCCACGAGATTCGCACACCACTAAATGCAATAGTCGGCTTCTCTGATGTAATTGGTGCTACGTATGATGAATTAAGCGAAGAAGAACGTGCCGATTTTGTGAGACTAATCAGCATCAACAGCGAACACTTGGTAAGACTGATTGATGATGTACTTGATTTATCCAAGATTGAATCAAATACCATTAAATTTACTTTTACTGACTGTTCTCTCCAGTCTCTCATGATGGATATAGAGAAAGAACAGGCAATGAAACCTATATCGGAAATAGAGATCAGAGCATCATTACCCAATGAAGATGTCTATATTAACACAGATGCTACACGTCTGAAACAAGTCATATGTAACTTTATTAATAACGCCCGTAAATTTACCGAAAAAGGGTATATTCATTTTGGTTATGCGGTTGATCCAGTCAATGCAGACTCTGTGAATATCTTTGTGGAAGATACCGGTTCGGGGATTCCTCAAGAATGCCAAAAAGAAATATTCGACCGTTTTTATAAAGTAGATACTTTTAAACAAGGAACCGGCCTGGGACTTTCTATCTGCAAAACGATTGTGGAACATTTGCAAGGAGACATCTCTGTAGAGTCTGAAATGGGAAAAGGCAGCCGGTTTATCGTTACTCTTCCATTTGAAAGGCAGACAGAAGATTAATGTCCTCTGTATTCCTGCGGAGTGACACCGGTATGCTGCTTAAAGAATTTATTGAAGAAAGAGATATTATTGAATCCCAAAGACAAAGCGATATTCTTCACAGGTTCATTACTTGACTTTAAACGAGACTTAGCATCCATCAGAATGACAGAAGCAATGACTTCCAGCGGGGTATTCCCCGCTGCCTTTTTAATTGTTGAACAAAAATGAGGCAGACTAAGTCCCAAATGATCAGCATAAAAAGAGGCACCATGATGAACTGTATAATTCTTCATGACCAGTTGCAGAAACTCCTGATATATCTCATATTTTCTTGATTGAGTAGATAAATACCGATTGCTCTGTAGCTTATAAATCTCTGTTGCCCCCTGAATAAACATAGTGAGTACAGCCTTTACGATTTCTTTATTGGCCAATGTCTTGGCAGAAGCATACGCAAGAATCAATGACTCATAAAACATCTTATAGCTACAGGCTTGCAATGGAGACAAATTGATAACCGGATTTTCTACTATTATCGGAAGCAGATGCTGGGTGGACTTCATCAGATTTATATTTTCTATGAACTGAGATGAAAAGCCTGCATAATAAATATGAATATCAGATGAAAACTCATGAATTTCCATGAAATAATTAGGTGGCAGAGTGATTAAATCATTTTCGACAATATTATATCGTTCTCCATTAATTGTTGCCTGTATTGTCCCTTTCACACAAAGTATGAAGAATCCTGCCTCTATTTTACAATGAAAATTCTTATACCCATTCAGTAAGTTTATCCCAAATCCTTCTCCCACTATATAATCAACTGTTAAATCGTACCTCGGTATATCGCTTTCCATCGTTATTTTGTTTTTTACTTCAAATATAGAGATTATTTAAAATCTACGCTCGAAATAATTAAAATCTGACTATCGAATCATAAAAAAATAACATATATATTCTATTTATAGGAAAAAGGTTTCAAAATAAGAAACGGGATGCAGAAAGCTATACAAGCTTCTTTGCGTCCCGCTTTTTAACTACTATTGCAAAAGTTCAGTCTGCTAACAGATTTATTGAATATCCAAGGCATCAAAAGCCAGACCGTCCATATTTTCCGCTGAAAGTAATACTTTATAATGTCCGGCGTTGATAAAAGTTCCGGTGGTGGTACTCATCATCTTCCATTTGTCCGGTGTTTCCGGGAAGGTCAGAATGTCTTCTTTGAGCACTACTCCCTTTGAATCGATGAACTTCATTAAAACAGGCATTGGTTTTCCGGTAGTATTCATATATTTAAAGCGAAGGGCATAAACCTGTGCCAGTCCGGTAGAGATATTCCATTCAATACTGTTACCTTTTCCTTTATCAAAGAATACTCCCGTTTGCTTGCGATGTTCTTTCTTCCGGAACTTGCCTTTCAGGGTTGCCGTTTCAGCTTCATACGCTACACTGACACGGGCATTCTTGTCTTCGGGAAGCAACTCTTTCGGAGTTTTTTCCATGACTTCTTTGCCGGCCTTTTCCCAACTCCAGTCGGATGCGGGGAATACAGTAGGTTGCAGATTCGAATCAACAGAAGCAATGGCAATACCTGAAATCAGCCCCTGTCCTGCTTTCACTTCCGGGAAATGAATCTTCAGTACTCCACCTTTTACTGTAGCGTACACTACTTTCTTGCATACTCCGTCGTGACCACTCTCTGCCCAAATATCAAGATCATCCAATACTACCGAATCATTTACTGCCACATCGAAGATGCGCAACCCCTCGCAGTCGGTGGAAGCACTGCCTCCCGTCCCATGCCAAGGCTCTGTGAAATAGAGTTCAATCCGATATGTTCCGTCAGCTACCGGGAATTTGTACTCCAGTTGATGACGTCCAAAACGGAAGTGCTGGAACAACTTCCAGTCACGGCTTCCCCGAATCGGATCATTCGTCGTGCGCTGACTGGCAAGGTATGGATTCAATTCTTTAAAGTTCGCTGCCCATGAACGGGAATAATGGGTATTATCCTGCATCCATAACTGACCGAAACTATCTGTATAGTCGTCTCCTCCACAGTTAATACGGTACAGGTAATTATATCCATCTTCCCCTTTCAATACAGGTTTCGCATTCTGATACAGTACGTCAAAGTGGGGAGCTTGCTCCAGTCCGTTGAGTACAATTATGTCTTCGGCAACCGGCTTCCCTTTGTAATATCCTACAGCACGAAGTACATTATAACGAATATCCCGATTCTCCCACATGAAGTGGGTGCCTGTTCCATTATTCTTTTTGCGTCCCAGATAAGTCACTTTGTCATTGATCATGTCGTTATAAAGCAATACGGAATCACAATTGCTGTAAGCCTCGATAGTAGCCCGACGACGTCCTTTCTCAAAACGATCCGCCCAGGTATGTGATACCAGGTATACCATCGGGTCCTTTGCCGCCGGCACATAGTTGGCACGATACATATAATATACATCCAGTGGTTCTTCCCACGGAGTCACCAGTCCTTTATAGTTGAACGGACCTACTTTATCTATTTTCCGGAATGCTTCATCCGGCTGGCGACGTCCGGGATTGTCGTGGCTGCTGAAAATCCATTGGAACTGTCCGCAAACACTGTCTTTGGCCTGTTCCGCCAGACGAATCTTTGTTTCCATCAACTGGCACATACGACTTTCGCTCCATACTCCATTCACTTCAAATTCGCCGGGTTCCGTATGCAGATCAATACTTCTCCATGCACCGTATTCTCCATTCAGCAACTGGTTCTTCTGCGAAAGTTCCTTTCCGTATTTCGTAACGTCTCCTCCATACGTGCCGCTCCAATTCTGAATTACATTCCAGTCGGTTCCTTCACCGCCGTTACAGGTGGTGATGATACGCATCGTACGTGCTGTCGGGTCCATTTCGCGAATGATTTCACTGCATTCCTGTGCAAATTCACGAGGCAATGTACTTTCATTCTGTAATCCCCATATCACTACTGACGGAGAATTACGTCGCTCCTTCACCCATTGACGAAGCAGCTTTTTAAAGTTCTCTCGAAACTCCGGTGTGTCATACCATACATGGGCAGAAAGTTGTGTCCAGAACAAGACGCCTTCTTCGTCCCAATATTTCTGATAATCGAGATGATGGGGCTGATGGGCATCACGGAAAGCGTTGAAGCCTGCCGCACGCATTTGTTTCACTCTCGCAGCTACCTGCTCCCGACTGAAGGCATGACTTTGCCCGAACTGATGCTCATACTCGCATACACCATTGATAAAGACAGGCTTTCCATTCAGATAGAAACGCCCATCTTCGTCATTCCTCTTTACCGGCCAACTGATTGTACGGATACCGAAAGGCGTAGAGATCTCGTCCGTTGTTTTGGTATCACGCTTAATCATACTTGCCAATTTATAAAGATAGGGATTCTCCGTATCCCATAAAACTGGATTCTCTACAGGAGACTGTTGGCGAATCACCTTCATCTCTCCCGGAGCCAATGTTACCTCCTCTACGAGACGGAACACTTGTTTACCGTCCGCATTGCTCAACTTATTGACTACTTCTATTGTCTCCGCAGTCTTGCCATAGTTCTTTACTTCTGTTTCGACAAAGACATTAGCCGCCTTTTCGTCATTCCAGATGTGTACTCCGAAGGGTTCAATACGGATCTCATCTGTGGTCTCCAGCACCACTGGACGGAATATACCTAACGGCTGAGATCCCTCACTGAATCCCCACTCCGACGAACAGCCACCACATACCCACGGCATATCGGCTATCATTTCCGGATGCTCTACTTTTACTTCCAGACGATTCATTCCTTGTTTCAATGCATCGGTCACATCCTGTGTCAACGTGGTACGTCCTACCGGATAACGTCCGAAATCATGTCCGTTCACTTTAATAGTAGCATACGTACCTACCCCCTCAAAACGGAGGAAATAACGCTTCTTTAATTGAGAATTGACAGTTGACAATGGACAATTATCGAGGGAGAAGTCTTTCACATACATGGCTGTTCCGTGCAGGTTGCCATGAGTCAGTTGGCGATAACCGTAATAGTCATCCCAATTATGAGGTATTTGACAATTAATAATCGGGGATTGGTGATTGCCTTTTGAATTGTCAATTGTCAATTGTGAATTGTCAATTAACCAGGTTTTCCAGCCTTCATTCAGTTCAGTGATCATCCGGCGATTCTTCGTTTCCGGCTTCGGGAAGCGAACGGCAGAGCGTCCCATCGGCTTACTTGTAGCAACAGCGATACCACGCTGTTCGGCATTGTTCACCGCGCAGTAGAAATGATAAACTACTCCGTCGTGTTTGATCACATAGCTTTTGTGCGCAAATAATTCGTCGTAATTCTTGGAAGGAATAATCAAATCAGTTCCATGCCAGTCTGTCCAGTTAACGAGATCATAACTGGCAGCAAACGTATTAAAGGCTTTATACTTGCGTGACGGCTCAAAGGCTGAGAAATAAAACATCACGTACACGTCACCCATCTTCTGAATATGAGCATCACCAGTGATTGTTCCGTCCGCTTCGTGTGCAAAGACTGGATTGCCGGGATAACGTTTCCAGGTTTTCATATCCTTGGACAGTGCGATTCCTACCCGTTCACCCTTTAAATCAGTTTCCGGATGACGTCCTCCCGCATTGTAAAACATCACAAACGGAGCACCCAATGTTTTGTCTTTATCCCAGTAAACGGTACTTTTATATTGAGTCAACTTTTCCCACCACTGCGCATCTTTATCATGGATGCTCAGAATTGGCTTGTCCAGAGATTCCCATTCATGAGCGGTGGAAATATCTCCTTTGGTAGATGCCAGTCCGACAAAGAGTGGTGCTTTTACAGCTTCATAACCTGTACCTTCTCCACCGATATAAGTCATCCAGTGGCGGCCTTTGTAGGTCTGAAGTTCGTAGCTTCCACCCCACTCCATATCCGGCAGCGCGGGGAATCCTCCACGCTGATTACAATCCCATTTACCATCCCGATAAGAAAGTACACGTCCTAAGGTACGCCAATCAAGCAGATTATCACTTTCTGCAATCCAGGTTTCGTATCCACGGCCATCCGTTCCGGTTTTACCATTATAAACGACATAAGTCATCAGCCACTTGTCTCCCTGACGAAAGACAGTAGGACAATCAATCTTATGATAATTGTCGGTCGGGGCAACAGCAAGTCCGTACTTATAGGGCGTCTTTACCTCTTCATAAATCTGCTCCATCCGTTCCTGCGTGACTTTACGTTGGGCATACAGTGAGCATACGGCAGCTATACTTAAAAATGTCAGTAATAACTTCTTCATTATACTTTTGTCTATCATCTTTTTGTTGAGTTGCCGCTATTTGTTTCAAGCTTTGGAACAAATGGTTTCAAGGCATGATACTAATAGTTTCAAAGAGAGAAACCAATAGTTTCAAGCCTTGAAACTAAATAGCAGCTTACAGCAATCGTTCATTAGTAAAACAACCAGTCCATCGTTTCTTCGTCTCCGGCAAGTCCGGTATTACGAACTTTCATATCCGCAGTCGTAAATCCAAGGACCTGAAGGTAGCCTTTGGGCAACATCAACGTATGTTTTCCTGCCGGAAAGCTATATGCGTGTACATTTGCTAATGGCATTCCATTGATATGGATTGCATTGGTCAGTACAGGTTCCGCCTGACCGTAATCGTTGGCAGATGCATCAATCTCCAGCTTCGGAGCTTTGGCATACTTCTTCTGGTCGTCTTTAAAGTAGGCTACTAATAGTTTCACCGGAGCATTTGTTTCAAAAGTAATGCTTGTTCCTTTTTCCCGTTGTTCATTTCCATTAAAGCGGAATGCCTTCATTCCCTTCAGTTCAGGAGCTATTGCTTCTATTTTGCCCGGAAGATCCGTGAACAAGGAAGTTCCTTCATTCAGTTTCACTGTCGGATAATTCGATATTAAGTTCACATCCGCAGGAGCCCAGGCAGCGATCTCTACCGTTTCAGTCACCGCATTGCCATTTTGCTTTTCTTTCAGCATGGCAAGGTTCGCCTTGAAGTTCTCCAATTCTTTTTCGTAGTGTACCAGCAGTTCTTTCCATGTCTTATTATGGCCATCGTCCCCGCCGATAGGAATACGGCGCTGGGCAGTCTGCATACTGTTGGCATATAAATAATGCTCGTCTGTCAGTTCCACCAGTTTGCGGTAATGTTCCAGACTTTGTTCCATCAGAGGGATAGCTTCTTCCAGATTCTTCATGTCTTTTCCCCACTGATAGTCCAATACCAGTTTCGCAGCTTTCACTTTCAGATTAAACGCATAGGCAAACTCACGGTAACAATGCATATCATTCTGCAAACGTGCGAATTCTTCTTTGTTGGAGGAGATGGAACCGGCTGCCTTGTCAATCGCCGCTATTGCCTTATCACCGTGTTCAATCACCTGAGCGACAATATCCAGCGGCATCTCACCTACATGAGGCTGATTCTTCCATTCTTTCTCTACAAATTCGATCAGCTTCTCGCCTTCCGGTCCGCAGCTTTCATAGAATCCCGGATAGATGGTATATTTGTACGGATTGACAAGCTGGCTCATAAACATCCCCAACAATAACGTCTGACGGTTTCCTTCTGTGATACCAAAACGACGTAATAACTTCGGGGCAATTTCTCCGCTTTCTTCATAAGCAATGCGAATATTGCCTGCATTCTCGTCGGATGTTCCGTAGAACTGTCCCAGTTGATGATTCCAGTAACCGATCTCGTCAGCACGATCCCGATGGCTGTTCCATGCATAACGTCCCCAGGTCTGATACCAGATCCAGTCGCGGTCCAGTTGGAATTCCCGTTCGCCATTCGGCAGTTTGTCGGCTGTATACGGCCAATCCCAGTAAGAAGCCTGCGGATAAAGGTGCAGTGCATTGGCACCGTGCACGTTGTACATCGCTTGTACCGCCTTCTGTACGAAGTCCGGAGAGCCCCAACGGAATGGTTCCAGATTTGCTAGGATATGTACATTACTGATATGAATAGATCCTAAAGAGCTCAAATCCGTATGAATCTTCGACCAGGGGCCACGAGGCTCGTAAGTTGTCAGTGATTCACCATTATACTTATGCATCGTATAAAGATTCTTATATATCGGCAATGCCGCATCCATTACCAGTTTGCAGTCCGTATCGTGTGCGCGCAGCAAAAGAGGCGGTTCGTCGGTACGTCCCAATGCCTGTAATCCGTCTTTTACACCCGGAATGATGGTCTTTGTGAACCATTCCACATCATCTTCTACCGTACACATGGCTTCTCCCAGGCAAACCAGCAGTCCCACATTCGGATATTTCTCTATAAATGCGGCAATACTTTTACGGGTATAGTCTGCAATCAGAGGGGTGATGGGACGGTTACGGTCCTGCGTTTTCAGTCCATAATGCTCTGCAAATGGTTTGGAAAGGATGATATTGTAGAACATCTGTATCACGAAGATACCACGCTTGTCCGCTTCTTCCGTAAGGAAAGAAAACATCTCTTCATTCTTCTTGAACGTCTCTTCGTCTACTTCCAGCGCAAACGGATAATCTTCCAGTTTGACCAACGATGCAAACGGATGACCATTCCAGAGATACAGGGAATTCATGCGGTTGGCTACCAGCATATCGAGGTATTTAATCCATTGTTCCTTATCATAAAACCAAGGGAAACTTTCCGGAGTATACGGATACTCATACACACCGTGTCCCGGCAGGTAAGTCATTTTCTGCAGACCGACACAAGCACCGCGGAGCACCATTTCCGGACCATCTTTCAACTCTTCCGGAAAGTCAAGCTTGCCATCAGAGTCGTTCACACGGTCTATCAGTTCGCGACTTCCGTAGATCACTCCGCTTCCGTCTCTGCCGCATACTCTTGTCAGATTACCGGCAGTCGTAATATGAAAGCCTTCTTTCTTAAGCGTCGTATCATTCACTTCCGTCAGCAGAATCGTCTTTATTTCAGGATCGGAGAATGTGGTATCCCCTTGTTGCATCATTACCTGATAACCGGCTTTATTCAGGGTAGACTGTAACTGTTCCGCACTGAACAGAATACGATTTGACGCATCCGGCGGAGTCATTATTTTCACGGTTTGCTTACCACACGCAGCTAAGAAAAGGGTGCATGCCGCAAACATGAACAATTTGGTATTTTTCATTCTTCTGATGTATATTATAAAATGTATAATTTCGTCCTTTTATAAAAGAAAGACGAAGTAAGTCCTTGTTTGTACTCATTTATCCACTCTTCCACTTTTTGATACCATATTACCACATTATTCATCCAAAACATCTGTAATCCCCTTTATTCTTTAAAATAATATCTATATTTGCCGGACAGTATTCTATAATAAAAAAAGAAAACAAGAGCAAACAATATGGAAGGGCAATTGAATTTGGACTGTGAACGATTTCAACAAATTACTCAAATGGCGAAAATGGGATGGTGGGAGTCTGATGTAAAAAATCAACAGTATATTTGCTCTGATTTTATCGTTGATCTGTTAGGACTTGAAAGCCATCGGATCAGCTTTCAAGAGTTTCATCACAGGATACGCGAAGATCACCGCACGCGTCTCAGAAACGAATTTATCTCTCATTCAAATCTTGAAACTTATGAGCAAATGTTCCCTATCCAAGCTAAAAACGGAGAAATATGGGTATATTCCAAGATCAGTTTCAGAAAACCTGATAAAGAAGGATACAGAGACATATTCGGTTATTTGCAATACGTGGACAAACCTGCGGAAAACAGATGCGGAAACATCGACTTCTTTCATGTAAACAGTCTGCTTTATCAGCAAAACAGCATCTCCTATTCATTGCTCGCTTTTCTGCAATCCGATAATATCGCGGAGATAATCAATCAAATATTAGGTGACCTGCTTAAACAGTTCGGAGGAGACCGTACCTATATCGTCGAAATAGACAGAAAGAAAAGGGTTCAGAATTGCATGTATGAAGCTACGGCGGAAGGGGTATCCGAAGAGCGGGATAATCTGCAGGATATACTTTGGGATGAATCTTTTTGGTGGAACAGGCAGATTTCAAACAGGAAGTCCATTATTCTGAATACTTTGGACGATATGCCCCAAGAGGCTCAGGAATACCGCAAGCTGCTCGAATCACAGAATATTAAGTCACTAATGGCAGTTCCGCTCATATCCAAAGACAAAATATGGGGATATATGGGCATTGATATGGTGAAGGCTTATCGCAGTTGGAGTAATGTAGATCTTCAGTGGTTTTCTTCATTGGCAAACATTATCAGTATATACATAGAACTGCGCAAGTCCGAACTTCAAGCGAAGGAAGACCGACTGGCACTGGATCATAGAGAAAAGATTCTCCGTAATATCTATAAGAATCTGCCGGCTGGTATCGAACTTTACGATAAAGACGGTTATCTGATTGATATCAATGATAAAGAACTGGAAATATTCGGCTTAACTGATAAAAATGAGGTCTTGGGGATCAATCTGTTTGACAATCCCAATATTCCGCAAGAAATAAAAGAGAAGCTAAGGGCGCGGAATGATGTAGACTTTTCAATCAATTATGATTTCTCCAAAGTAAATAAATATATAGAAACTCAACGGAAAGGAGTCATTAACCTCACTACGAAAGTAACTACGCTTTATGACTCTCAGAATCAGTTCATCAACTATCTGTTTATCAATATAGATACAACAGAAACCACCAATGCATACACCAAGATACAAGAATTTGAGAATCTGTTTCTCCTGATTGGTGATTATGCCAATGTGGGGTTTGCACACTTCAATATACTGACCAGAGATGGCTATGCCCAAGATACATGGTATCGGAATTTAGGTGAAAAAGATGGGACTCCTATGACTGAAGTAATTGGAGTATACTCACATGTACATCCTGAAGATCAGGCGGTTCTGAAGAGTTTTGTCCGAGGAGTCAAAGAAGGGAAAGCTACCAGTTTGCGGAAAGAAGTCCGTGTTAGCAGAGAGAACGGGAAATATACATGGACCAGTATCAATGTTATGGTCAGAGATTATCGTCCGGAGGAAGGCATTATCGAAATGCTGTGTATCAATTATGATATTACCACTCTGAAAGAGACTGAACAGAAACTGATTATCGCCCGTGATAAAGCGGAAGAACTGGACCGTCTGAAATCAGCTTTTCTGGCTAATATGAGTCACGAAATCCGTACTCCGCTGAATGCGATTGTCGGCTTTTCCAGCCTGTTGGCAGAAACCGAAAGCAAGGAAGAATGTCAGGACTATATCAAGATTGTACAGGATAATAATGACCTTCTCTTGCGACTGATATCTGACATTCTCGATCTTGCGAAGATAGAGGCAGGAACATTCAACTTTGTATATGCCGACTTGGATGTAAATGAGGTCTGCTCTGAAATTATCAAGTCCACTGGTATGAAAGTGAAAGGAAATATCAAGCTCCTTTTTGAAAAGCAAATCCCCGAATGCCATATCTATACAGATAAGAACCGGTTTATGCAGGTGATCACTAACTTTATAAATAATGCACTAAAGTTCACCCATGAGGGGACTATCGCTTTGGGATACGAACAGATATCTTCTCAGAAAATAAGGTTCTATGTGCGCGATACAGGCGTTGGAATCCCTGCCAGCAAGATAAACAGCGTATTCGAACGTTTTGTAAAACTGAACAATTTTGTCCAGGGAACGGGACTGGGACTTTCTATCTGTAAAAGCATCATTACACAGATGGAAGGAGAAATCGGGGTAGATTCAACTGAAGGAGCAGGCTCCTGTTTTTGGTTTACACTTCCTTACCACACAAATGAGTGAAAAAAGGTATATCTTTGCACTTCATTTATTACCATTATTATGCAGACTTACATAGAAACATCCCGTTTAATTCTCCGCGATTGGAAGGAAGAAGATATTCCGGCTTTTGCCCGCATGAACGCCGACCCTCATGTTATGGAATTTTTTCTCCATCCGCTGACTCCGGAAGAATCACTTGCTTTTTATCACCGTATCCAAAATGAGTTTCAGACCTGTGGCTTTGGCTTGTATGCTGTAGAACGTAAAGAAGATCATGCTTTTATGGGATATACCGGACTGCATCAGATCACATTTGACGTTGATTTTGCTCCGGGTATAGAAATCGGCTGGCGATTGGCGCACGAATATTGGGGACGTGGTTATGCTCCGGAAGCAGCAACCGCTTGTTTGGAGTATGCTCGTAAGAGTTTAGATATCAAAGAATTGTTCTCGTTTACTTCTCTTCCCAACCAACGTTCGGAAAGGGTGATGCAGAAAATAGGGATGGAACGGGTTAGAGAATTTGGTCATCCGCTTGTTCCGGCTGAGCATCCGTTACATAGACACGTGTTGTATCACATAGATTTAAGAAAGCATTCATCGTAAGGTATTCAGTGCAATGACATAAAAAGAGAAAGGGAGTAATGTATCAATAATTTATCGATTCACTTAGAAGATACAGAACTTTTCAAAATCAGCACCAACATCTATACGAAAGACATTGACTAATGATACAGTAACTTCCAGTCATTTATTAATAAATTCTTTCATCGTTTATTATAAACGTCCTTCCAGTTTATTATAAACTCGAATTTCGATCTTACTGCAAGGAATATCAATTTTAAGCAACAAAAAGGGCTGCAATTCCCATAAAGAATCGCAGCCCTTAGCTTGTGTCAGACTATCTAACAAGCATTATCCGGAGTGGGAATGCCTGCAAACTGTTATTATATTATACTTATTATTGCTCATTTTTTCGTCTATATTATCAATGTTATCGAATTTACTTCCGGTTTTCACTTACAAAGATACAACATTAAAAGTGGTTTGTCAACTCCTCCATGCTTCTTTCATACATCCATTCAGATTTATTCCGTCTTTATAATCTCCGCAGGATTAATTCGTGCCGCCTTATTCACTTGCCAGAACAATGTACCTGCGGAAATAGCTACGACAACCAACAAAGCTATCACAAAAATAGAAATGCTTACCGGAGTTTTGACCACAAAATCTGATGTATATATGTATATCAGATAGTATGATAATGGCATCGTGAGTAATGTTGCACCGCCTATAATCCATATATATTTGCGGAACAGGATGGAATAAAGATTCCTGAGCCGGGCACCATTCACTTTCCGGATGGCTACTTCCCGATATCGCTGGCGGATATCAAATAACGAAAGACCAAATAATCCCAAAGCGGAAACAAATATAGAGATAGTGGCAAAAAGGGTGAAGACGGTTGCAATGCGGCGGTCGTCCTGATACAACGCTTTTATATCATCTTTCAGCCAATGATAATCGAATTCATTAGAGTTATATATGTCTTCCCTGCATTTCTTAAGATAATCAACTAATTGTTTTTCTTTTCCCGGCACACAGGATATTTGACACTGGGCATTAATTCCTGCGCTGGATATCATATATATAATCGGCTTTTTACCAGCAGTCAAATGTCCAGAGTAATAATCTGCAATAATAGCCTGTACAGGCATCAATGACAATCCACCTTCTACTATTTTACCATTAGATATAGAACTCCAAAGTGAACTTTCACCTTTGACGAATGCATCTTCCCGACGGGTATAACCAAAAGCTTTTAATGCCGCTTTGTTCATAGCTACCAGATAATCGGCATGTCCATTTACTTCATCGGGCAATGAACCATCAACTATATGTAATCCATATAACTTAAAGAAATCCACTGTTACCCACATCATTGCCATATTTAACTTTCCTCCCTTATCATTTATCATACTTGACATGCTACCAGCCGATAAAATGCCTTCGCGACCAGTATCTCCGGCAAACCAGTGTTCGATATATGGGCATTCATTCAGCTTCTGTTCCATAACTTCTCTGTCATGCCACCGCTTATTTTGTATTTCCTGACTATCCTCCCACCATTGGTTAGGAAGCTTTGGCATCAGATCAGCATATAAAATTCCTTCGGTTCTGAAACCCGGAGGTGTATTCAGCAGGAAATGAAGATGATTACTAAAATACAACGATAAGATGATCAGTAAAAGAGTGATACTATATTGCACAAATAAGAAAAGGGTGCGTGTTTTCACTGACTGACGTGAAGTACCAATCGTACTTATAGACACGACCGGAGGCAAATAATTGTATTTAAGATAAGGATAAATCGTTGTCAACAGTGGCAACAATATAAATATTGCCAAAGAGAGCTGCCAATCGAAAGCTGTATACATAACGTTGCTTTCCAGCAAACGATTGGCATATCCTGAAAACATCTCTATAAAGAACCATGCGAAAAATAAAGCGATGAGTACCATCAAGACATTCTCTGTCCATAACTGAAGAAAAAGTGTACGACCTCTCATGCCAAATACTTTCCTGATGCCATACTCCTTGGAACGCTTTAGCATAAAAACCAAATAGATATTGACGAAATTGAGAATGCCGGCCAAAAGAAGCAACAGGCATACACAGGACAGTACCCATAAATGAAATCGACTGCTGTAATGCCACATTTCCGGAGCATCGGCTTTTGCTGCTAATATCTTATTCCAATAAAGCTCACTGACAGGAATAAAATCATAACGTATACGGTAACCGCCATCAGCTTGACGGTAGATATTACTAATAGCGTTAATAGCATCTACATCCACTCCCGGCATAAAACGGATAAGTTCAACCAGCATCTTTCCCCATCCTCTTTCTCCATTCTTGAGTTCGAGGTTTAAAACGATGTCAAATGTTAACGAGGATTTACATGCCGGTTCATCCAATACACCACAGACAGTGAGAAGATGACCACCGGAATAACTTAGTTTTTCTCCAATTGGATTTTCCTTTCCAAATACACGCTCGGCAAACTGGCGGGTAACAAGTACATCATTGGGAGCTTTCATTGGTGTACCACTGAGGGGATACGTGAAGAAATGAAAGAAAGCGGTATCTGCCGCTAATAATTGTACGGTATACGGCTTTCCATTTATGGCAACATTATCATTGCTGAAAGTTACAAAACGGGCCTTTTCCTTCACAGCTTCCGGAGAATAGAAAACTGTATCTGCTCCACTATATCCATCTGATACACTACCTGCATATACATTCCCATCAATATCCCGAAGCGGTATATATACATTTTCAGCATCTATGCAATGAGTATTTACTCGTGTCTCCTGATGAATATAACGTACCAGTATGATTGTACACGCCAGACTTAATGACAAGCCGACAATATTAATGACTGTATATGATTTGGAGCGCACAAGGAAACGCCATGCATACTTTAGTGTTTTCATTATATTCTGTTGTTTGCAGAAGAATACTTCAAATCCTGTGCCAAAACATAAAGCGTTATATACTAGTGATTTGGATTTATCAGCATATATTCTTTTTGTGCATATACGCACAAAAAGAGTGCGATAATGCACAGATAGAAAGACCTCCGGCCTATTGCCGCTATAGCAATACAACCGGAGGCCTTATTTCAATCTGAATCTCTGACTACAAACGATAGGTAACAATCCTTTCTTCCGGAGAATCAATCCAAAGGCGCCATACACCTTCCGAAACCTTCTCCACAGTTCCCATATTGGCTTTTGGCTGACGGCGACTCTGGATGGTCAGATAACCTTTTCCTTCCGTGGCCTTCACTTTAATGGTTTTATTATCCATGTAGACATGAATGTCTCCGTTCGGAGTAGGTACGGTACCTTCCATCCATTTCAAACCTCCCAATACCGGACTGACAGCAAACTCTTTATAACCCTCTTTCGTTGGTTTGACTCCCAAATAGTATTTACCCAGCAGATAAATAGGACTTGCTCCCCAAGCGTGGCACAAGCTCTTTCCGTATGGGCGGCCATACATGGCAAGATGCTGTGTTCCGCTTTCCTCCGGATTATATTTCTCCCAAAAAGAGGTTGCTCCTGCTTTCAACATTCCACCCCAGTAAGCTTTCATTTCTTTCATTACAGTCTCCTGCTCACCAAGAGCACAAAGGGCTTCCAGTTCGTAAAAACGCATATAAGGCGTTGTTATTTTCAGAATCTCATCATTCAGGAGAACGGACTGTTTAATGGCCTGCTGCTTATCCGCATTCAGATAATCAAAGAAAACAGAGAACATATTAGCGTATCGGGTTACGGCATCACTCTGACGTCCATCCACACAATTGTGCACAAATGCCTGTTTCTGATTATTCCAGAAAGTCGGCTCTAATTTTGCTTTTAACGCAGAAGCTAACTTCTCATATTTTTGTTGTCCGTCCTTATCTCCGACTAAATCTGCACAAAGTGCCATCGTCTCCAGACTCCGGCAAAACAAAACCTGTTCGAAAGAAAGTTCTCCCTTTTTGTCTAAATAGCCATCCGCCCAGTCCACAAATACCCAGTCGCCGGACATTCCTTCCACCATACCATTCTTATTCGTACGTCCCAATACATAATCCATCATTGTTTGCATACGTGGATATAGCTGGTTGACGAAATGCCGGTCACCGCTATACATATAATAATCATATACGCTTAAGAACCAGTAGAAAGTGTAATCCATAATGGTGTTACTATGGCTGGTCACCGGATCTTTTCCACGAAGTAACCAGATGGTACGCTTCACGGACTCACTGTCAAAGAACAGATAATAATTCATCAGATAACTTTGGATGGCATCGCCACTCCATACCCAACGGTCGCGCTTGATACCGTCTATAAAAAACTCGCGTGTAGTAAGATGCATCGTGTATGCTCCCACCTCCCAGATACAGTTCAGTTCCTCGTCGTTACAACGGAAGTTACCACGATATTCTTCGGGAAGATATTCATATTGCATAGATACTTCACCAATCTGTACTTCCGGTTCGTGAGTGATGTATACATAGCGGAATGCTTTGCTGTTCTCCAGCGTATATTCATTATCAGAATGATGCAAAGGAGATGTGCTGCGGATAGCGAGATCAGTGATCTGTCCCGGCTCCAGCAGGAGTTTATCCAATGTTTCGCAATATGCTTTGTCTTTCGCTTCTTCCGGACTTTCACCATAATAGAGGTCAATCTTTCCCTTGCCCGAAAGGTTCTTTAATGTGATAAATCCGAAAGTTTCTTTTCCAAAATCATACAGTATGCCTCCTTCCGGTTGTTCTGTTTTAGCGACAGGTTGCTGAGGTTCACGCATCAGGCTGAATTGGGAAGGACGTTGAGTGGCACCGTCAAAGTTCCAGCATCCGGCATCCATATAGATGGTGGCAGATGTGTCACTAGCCTTACCGCTTTCATCGATCCATTCCTTATCTTCATAAGTTACCCGCCAGGACGAATCAGAGTTTACCGTCTTTCCTTTCACATAGATAGTGGGAGGCGTTGCCTGATTCCATACTTTAATATTTAGGCTATGTTTTCCTGCCGGAAGCAGCAAGGTTTCAGGCATTCCGAACTGAAGTTTCCCGTCCAGCTTCACATTATATGTTCCCTCGGCAGCAATAAACACTTCTTCTGGTTCGGAAAGATTCAATACTTTGCTGAACTCTACGACTACATAATGACTGTCTGTTTTCCAAAAAGGAGGAAAAAAAGCACCACGTTCCGTACGTCGGTTGTTCATCTGGTTGCCCAACCAGATTTCATAGTCCCCCGGATACCATATCCAAGTTTGGGCAAAGGTGCTGCTTGCCAATGACAAGGCACCCAAAAGTATCATGCATTTCTTTTTCATTTTTCTTATTTCTTCAAGTCCCTATATTCGGCTTCCAACCCTGCACGTTCACGAATGACTGTATCTACCTGCGGACCATTGTTCTCCCATACATTTCCGGGACCGTTCGCATTTTGCAGATACTTCTCCCCTTCCGTCCAGTTATCGCGTACAGTGATAAAAGAAGAGCCTTCGTCCGTATAGAGATAAAACCAATGATTGGGATCGTGTACATAACCTGGCTTATAAATGCTATGTACGCAATTCTCAGTTACATAACTTTTCGGCTGCGAGCCCAGTGTATAAACTCCGGCTACGTCATACATATGCTTTGCATAGTGATGAATCAGATTCGCGTGCACTCTGTTGTTACGCATACAGTTCACTGTCTGCGTCCAGCCCCAGCCAAGGCTGATGCCGCTATAAGGAACTTCGCAGATTTCATTGTGTTCTATATTAATATCTTTCACATAGCCCGCAAGGATTGCAAGACATCCCCAATCTTCATTACCCACTTCGGTAAAGTAGCAATTACTGATTTGTTGATGCGCGCATACTTCCCGAAGGTCGGTAGGGTCATAAGGTAAATGTGTTTCATGGGCAGCCGGAGAGAAACTGCCGACCACCAGTCCGTTCCCCGCAATATCACGGAAAAGACAGCCACGAACGACACCGCCCTGCACGGCTTCTTCATAATCCAGCCCGGTTGAGCCTAAATGATCGAACCGACAGCGCTCAAAGTCGATCTGATTGGCAGCAGCCACGCTTACAGCCGCGGCAGGACGTCCCAGCCATCCTTGATTATCCAAGGGATGATTCAGATAGTCCCGTTCCATTTTCGGGTCAATACGATAACCGTCTGTCAGATACATTCCCGCCTGAAGAGGAACATGGCCTTTCTCAGACGGACGCATCCAAGTCGTATGAGAGAACGTGATTTTCTCAAAACGGATATGTGAAACAGGACGGTCGAACGTCCCTTTTACTTGTATCAATGTCTCTATGGCAGGCACTATCACTTCCGTGCCGGCATCCTGCAACTTCTCTCCTTCCCGAGGATAATAATAGACTTTACGGGCATCTATGTCGTGATACCATTCTCCCGCTACATCCAGTAGTTCACGGGCATTCGTCAGATAAAAAGCAGAATTATGCCCATCTGTCGTTACCATCGGACGTGGCCAGGGATGCTCAAACTGAATCCGGCTCTCCGGCTGATGAAAACGTATTGCGGCACTGTCTCCAGCCAGTTCGACAGAACGAATACGAAGATTGGCCACACACCACATCTGATGCAATACCATCTCTGCATATTTGGCCTTCAAAGCCCCTTTTCCGTCTACCAGTCTGCGTATGGCAACCGCAGGAACATAAAGAATCTCATTCTTCTCGTCCACACTGCAAATGCGGTTCATCTTCTCAAAATCCTCTACGTCACGGGCACGGACAGCTTTCTTACCATTCACCCATAACTGACGGAAATCCAGTGGCCGCCCGTTGAACATGGGCACATCCGCTACCCAGAGTTTTCCCTGCTTCTTCCATCCACCGATCCGGATGCCGCCACTCAATACCACTTTTTCATCAGCTACCGGGCGGATCACCGTGGGAGAATCCTCCGTCCCGCTGTCTTCCGGACGAATAAACACCGGTTCATAGAGTGCATACGTACCGCCTTCCATACAGATCGTAATTCCTCCCCGCACCCGTTCATCATCTGTCCGGCGCCATTCGCGTGCCTGACGCAAAGCAGAAGTCAACGTCGCTTTCGGAGATGGACGTGTACCGTCATTGAGATCATTCCCCTGCGGCGAAATCCAGATTTCACCTGCTGACAGCAGATGTGCACCCAGCAGGCATATAGTTGTTACCAATAACTTTTTCATTTTTCTTTTTTACAATGGGTTATCTTGCTAGCGGCATCCAGACTGTCATCTCTCCTTTACCTCTGTTTCCCCATGCATAATAAGGAATCAGACGAATATCCACAGTTTTCTCTGCTTGGACAACCGGACGATAAAGCACGCCTTCCCAAGACTCAGACGATGCCAGACGCGCTTTCCCTTCCAGGGCTACTATCGAACTGCCTTCAATCGTCGTTTTCTTCGGAATCAGCTTTATGTCGGCAGGAATCAAGATGTTATCGATCTTTTCTCCATTTGCAATGTCCATACTCTCCAAGCAGTAAACCAACGGACCACGTTTCACTACCACCTGATTACGGATTTCTTCTGCCAACGGATGAGCTTCGAGCAGACAAACAGGCATATCCATGACCAGTTCTACCACATCTCCTTTCTTCCATGTACGGTTCACTTCCGCATAGGTATTTGCCTTGGCATTCATGGATACCGGTTGACCGTTCACTGTCAACGCAGCTTTCCCGCACCATTCCGGAATACGGAAGAAGAGGGAGAAAGCACCTGCTTTACGGGGCACTTTGTTCAACGTTACACGTACATTGCCTTCCCAAGGATAGTCCGTTTCCTGCACCAAAGCAAGTTCCCCCTTGTCCTTCCAGTTTGTAGTCAATGTATTTGCACCGTACAGGTTGCAATAAATCCCTTCCGGACTCAATGTATAAGCATAATTCTGCGCCTGACAAAGCGTACGCAATGTATTGGGCGGACAACAGAAACAACTGATATATTCCGTCCGTTCTTTCGGCCAACGGAGTGTATAAGGCAGATCGGCACTGATACGAAGAGGATTCGTATAGAAATACTTCTTTCCATCCAGACTTATGCCACTCAATACACTATTATAAAGGCAAGTCTCCACAAGCTCCGCATACTTGGCATCTCCCGTCACTTCCAGCATACGCCAGTTGAACAGCATATTACCTATGTTGGCACAGGTTTCATTATGTGCCGTACTGTTCGGTAACTGATACGGACGACCATAGCTCTGATGCACTTTCTGAATGCTATCCGGTTCATAGCACGTTCCATCCGGTGAGGTGCCGTCATACAAAGCACCGCAAGCTCCGGTCACGTACATCTTTCGGGTGACAATATCGTTCCAGATACTAGTCAGGTTCTTCATCAGTTGTTGTTCACCCGTCTCCGCATACACATCTGCCACACCTGCATACAGGTAATTGGCACGTACGGCATGTCCCATTGCACGATATTGGTCACGGAAAGGGATACGGTCCTGATTATCATCCGTACCACTTTCTACCATACCGCGAATGTCAATCAGGTTTTTTGAAAGTTCCAGATAACGGGGATTTCCTGTAGCACGATACATCTCCACCACTCCCATATAGTGTGAAGGGCAAATAGCATTGCGTGCCAACTCGGCAGAAGCCGTCTCATAGAAGTGACAAAGGAAATCTGTAGCTTTCACGGCAGCATCAAAAAGAGTCGTTTTTCCGGTAGCACGGTGGTGAACGATACCTGCCATCATCAGGTGTCCCAAGTTATACGTTTCAAAATTCAACCGATTGGCAAATGCACCTTTTTCGTCCTCGGAGCCTACTTTCGTACCAATCACTGTCTGTTGTTGGGAATCAGCCAGCGTATGGCTGTCTATTCCCTTATTCAGTTCTTCTATAACAACCGGCGTATGTATATAACCATCTGCACGTTGGGCTTTTACGACACAAGCAATAAAGTTGTCCATTAACTTGTCCAATTCCGGATCTTTATTGACAGCATACACAGAAGCGACTCCTTCCATCCACTTGTACATATCTCCATCATGGAACGGAGGCCCCCAATGTTCTCCCTTGCATACACCGGCAGCAATCTCAAAATTACGGAAACCATGAGAAACTTCCGGCGTGTTCCATGTATTCCACATACTCTGCAAGGAAGTTCCGCTAAATACATTAAAACGCTCTCCCCAGAATCCATTCGTCCAGTGTACGGCATCAATTCCGGTATTTGCCATCTTTGCATAACGGCTCTGACTCATATCCGTCAGCCCATTGCTCTGCGCAAATGCTCCCGTGACGGAGGCGGAAGCTAAAAGAAATAACAGCTTTATCTGTTTCATTTAATATGGATAATTTTAAAATTTACACACTATCTCTTTAAGGAGAGACGTGATTATCCATATTTTGTACTCAATAAAGGGATGTGAAAGCTGTCCGACAGCCTTTGCATTCCCTTATTCCTGTTTGTTCTTTCGTTATTTTTCGGGAGTATAATTCAGTTCCGCTTTCCTCGCCTGTGAGTGCTGGAACTGTCGGGCGACTTTATACTCATGTCCGTCTTTCAACAGATAACTTCCTGTCTGCTTGAACCAGAAACCGACATGAGCTTCCACACATTGACGGCGAATGTCCAACACCCAGTCATAATTGCAAACGCGGGCTTCCTTACCGGACTCTCCTCCTGCCACTACCTGCTCTACCCATCCTTCCAATTCTCCTCTGAAATCAATCTGACTAAGAAGGGGTTCACAGATAATAATTTTATGTTTAATAGGACTTTCTTTATAAATAGGTAAGCGATAATCGACTCTGTCCTGATTCTCCATTGTACAACAAATTGTCACATTGTCGTATCCATCTCCCCAATCCGGTGGCAGGCACTGTTGCAGTCTGTCTATCCGCTTCGTAATAAACATAAAATGAAGGTCCTGCCGTATCCGCATCATTTCCCATGCTTCGGCACGCCATTCATCCACATCTTCAATCAGAAAATCAGAGGTAAAACAGGTATATACCAGATTTCCCGAGGGTATCTTATATTCTCCATTCTTTTTCTTCTGCAAAGGCAAACCGAACTTTTCCGTCTTTGTCACCACCGAACTGTCTTTTCCGTATTTGCCATCCGTACGATATACATAGCAGTGGCGGCAGCCTTCACTCCATTTGTGACAGCCGTGCCATAAGTTCCACATTGATGCTTTCCCGCCCATTTTCTTTTTTTCTTCAAATGTATGCTTTATCTGTTTCATAGGCAAATTTTCATTCAATATCCGATAGTCAGGGTAGATAGATATAAATAGTGCATCTTCTTTCTCGCTTGAAAAAAGATGCACCAAACACAAACAAAACAAACAATAGAGCTACCTTCACAGGCGGCCGGTCCGAAAGGACCAATACTTTTGATAGTGAAATCTCACTTCACAAATATCCGCATATTTGGGGACTAGCCAAACTCCATCCATGTCGGATACAAACAATAAATGTTTCGAAGGTGACTAATACTATGACACAAAGGATGAAATGTTGCGGAATATAAAAAACAAGACCAGACAAGAAGATTCTTTTGTACTATTTGTATAATCAGGAAAAAATAAATTTCATTTATTAAAAAACGATTAAATCACGTCGGTAAGCATCATTCATCCCTTTACTCCGGCGGATTATGTCAATTAAAACGGAGATATGCCAAGCATATCTCCGCACATCTGATTATCTAATAGGATTCACTTTAATATTAATTGTTATCTGGTTAAAGCAACCATCGTCCAATATTCCTTTTCTCCGCACTGAACTCCACTCCTACTTTCACGACTTCACGTCCGGCTGTCTGATAAGGAATCAGATAGCCTTTTTCATCAATCTGCTGCAAATCCTGCTCGGCAGTCCCATTCAGTTTGAATTCGAATACATATATATTTAGGCGTTTTTACTACTGCGTCCGTGCCATCAAATCTTACGATAAACTTCCTCAAACGGTACCCTGCACCGTTCTCCCCAAATTCCTTTATTTCCATTCCGGATTCCACAAGAAACTACCATATTTATTTCAGCACCATGAGGCAACTTAAGCAACCTTTTGAGCCGTCGGCTATCCAAGCCTTCCAAGGGACAGGTATCATATCCTTCGTTCGCCATAGCAATCATAAATGTTTGAGCAGCAAGCGCACAGGATTTATGTACTACCACACGCACATCACCTTCAGATACTTCGAGCATCATAGGGCGGAAAATGCTGATAACATTAGCAAGTAGTACTCTGAAAAGTCCTAAGATACCGCAGAAACGGGCATAAACAAACGGCATCAATATCCCATAGTACAGTTTTCTGTCTTTAATACGTTTCTCCTGCCTGTCTATAGGACTATTCCGCCGTATATTTCCTGTCTCGAAATCAAGAACGAATTTCGCCCGCTTCCGATACAAGTCACGACGTGTGACGAAAACAACAATCTGCGAAGCTGTGGAAGTTGCTTTTTGATCAAGACAAGCTCTTGATACCTTTGCCATCAATTCAGGCTGTGTGATGTGATAAAACTCCCATAGTTGCATATCAGAACTATTGGGAGCCAAAGTTGCCAATTCCAGGCAATGCTTTACTTTTTCTATATCTATTTCCTTTTCTTTATCATATACCCGTACAGAGCGACGATAATTTAAAACTTCATCTAAATTCATATACTACTTGACTTAATTGAATAATATTTCATAATGTGCAATATCAGAAAATACAGATAAGCCCATATAAATAAAACAGATCTGCAAGTTAATTGTATCTTGGCTAACTATATTTTTAACATATTGTCATTGCATATACTTCGATAGAGATCTATGAATGTCTAAATAAAAGCGGGCAAATATGTGATAAATAACATATTTGCCCGCTTTCTATAAAAAATAAGATTCGTATCTTACTTACCGGTAATCGAATTTTTCTTCCCCTGCTTATTTACAACTGAAGGGCTTCCTTTATATTCAATATCACCACTACCACTAACTCTCGCATCCAACTGTCTGGAAGCGTAGCATACTATATCACCCGAACCTGCAACTGTAGCAACGACATTAGTTGCAGCCAGTTTTTCAGCACTAATATCTCCGGAACCATTTACTGTCAGTGTCGCCTTCTGTGCAGAACCTTTAATATTGATATCACCGGAACCATTAACTTCTGACATCACAGTAGTCGCTTTCACATTTTTCAAATCAATGTCCCCGCTTCCTTTCACCAAAGCAAATATATTAGTATATTGCAGATTCTCCGCTTCGATATCTCCGGAACCGGCTATATTCAAATTCAGGTCATTCCCTTTGATTGCACCTTTCAGATATACATCTGCCGAACCTTTAATATTTACCTGATTCAATGAAGGGGAAGAGGCTATCACTTTCAAACGACGCTCTCCACTAAGAATCTTGACACCCTTTTTGATATTCACCTGCAATACTCCATTTACTGTAGAAACTTCCAGCAAGTCTACCAAATTATCCGAACCGTATATAGAAACTGTCGTTTTAGAACCATTACTCTGACGATACTCAACATCAGGACTGCCTAATACGCTGATTGAGCTGAAGTTGCTTACGTTATTCAGTTCTTTTGTGATATATTTCTTACTGGGAGTAACGGTCTGCGCCTGTATTCCTGTGACCAACAGAAACATTAGCACTACCAACATAGATGTAACCTTTGAATTTCTCATAATTTCTTTTCATTAAATATTTTAATGACAAATATAGGAAGTATATTTCGAATTACAAGAAAAGAATTACAATTTTGCCAACCATTCTCCAAGTTCCTGAAGCCACTCCTGCTTATACACAAAACTATCATTATAACCGAATCCATGTCCTCCCGCAGGATAGATGTGCAGAGAAATGGGGATATCTGCTTTCTGTAGTCTGGCAGCATACATAATACCATTCAGAGGGCTTACCACAGCATCATCTGCAGCTGCTACAATGAAAGCGGCAGGTGTGCCGGAAGTAATATGCTCAATCGGTGAATACTGCTCCATCTTATCCGGTGAATAGGAATGACCAAACATTCGTTCACGACAAGGAAAATGTGTCAAACGATCATCGACACTGACTACCGGATACATCAATATCTGAAAATCCGGCTTCTCATCATCAGGCAAAAGCGTAGCTGAAAAAGTTGCCAGATATCCTCCGATAGAAGCCCCCATCACTCCCAGTTTATCACAAAACTCCGGAAACTTTTCTCGCACAACCTTCAATGCCAACCGGGTATCTTGTTCGGGAACATCAGGATTACCATGAGGCATTCTATATTTAAAGACGATATATGTAATTCCCAGCTTCGTAAACCATTCGGCAAAATCAATACCTTCATTCTCCAGATTAGTCTTCAGAAATCCACCTCCGGGACACATAATAACACTGCTTCCATTGGGCCTGTCACAAGTAAAAACAAATAAAGTTCCTTCGGAAGCATTTTCTACGATTCCAATCAGTTCGGCATTGTCCACTTTCGACAAATCATAGGTCGTCATGGATAAGTCCTCATACAAGCTAATACAAATTAATTTCTTCATATCGATTAATGTTTAAGTTTCTTCCCTATTTTATGAACAACAGAAGGACCGGAATAAATAAATGCCGAATAAATCTGTACCATATCGGCCCCTTGGGAAATCATATCGGCTGCATCCTCTGCTGTCATTATTCCTCCTGCCCCGATAATCAGAAAGTGGCGGTCGGTGTGCTCGGACAGATAATGCACTACCTTCTGCGATTTCTTTCCGATACCCCGACCACTGACGCCACCGTTACCGATCTTTTCCAACTGTTTTGTTTTTGTCTGATGCAATTCTGAGCGGTCCATCGTCGGACCCGTGGCTATAAAGCCTTCTATGGAATATTTATATGCAAGGGAAATGACCAGATCCAATTCCTTCTCATCAATATCCGCCGGGAGCTTAATGAAAATACTGCACCGTTTGTTCACTGCCTCACGGAATGTTGTGAAGTTTTCTAAAACTTTAGCAAATGATTCTTTATCTATACTACCCCAGTTCAACGTAAAATAATCTACACTTTCATATAAACGAGTGAAAACCAGCTCAAAATCTTTGATGATCTGCTCACCGACAGAAAGCGGATTCTTATTGATATTTACTCCGAGTATGTAAGAATGTTTTCTGTGTCTTCTGATATGCGCCAGAGCTACATCGACACCGCAATTATTGAACCCTGTACGTGAGATCAGTGATTCGTCTTCTACCAGCCTGAAGATACGGGAAGAAGGATTTCCCGGTTGATAATCAGGAGTTACAGTCCCCACTTCCAGAAATCCGAAACCAAAATCTGCCAACTCATCAAATGTTTCCGCATTTTTATCGAATCCGGCAGACAAGCCTATCCGGTTTTTGAATCGCAGACTTCCGTATGAAAAAGGTTCGTCCACTTGATAGTGTCCTCTTACGCATGCACGAACCGGAAGCAGATAGCGATAGATTCTTAACCAGTTCAAGAGCATCCGATGTACTTTTTCAGGATCAATGAGAAATAATAACGGTCTAACGATTAAATTATACATTTTCAATTATCTGTTTTTTAGATTAAAGATATGAATCCACACTCAGGAAATAACTTCTTCCTAGTGCTCTTACGTATGCAAAGTAAGACCTTTTTGAGCAGATATTGAAGTTCATTTTTTTTATACCCGATAACTTTTGATTATCCCTGCTTCTTATTGCCTGTATATTGGGTACAAAATTCCTTTTTAATCGTCCTCCTATAAAAGTATAAAAGCGATTAGATGAAAATGAATAAAAAGAGATTAATCGGATATCTGTTTGTAATGGTCTCTGCAGGATGTATTCATGCGCAGGAGAAAAAAGTATCTGCACAGGAATATAAGCTATGGTATGACCGTCCCGCACAGGTATGGACCGAAGCTTTACCCTTGGGAAACGGGCGTCTGGGGGCAATGGTATATGGAACGCCGGGAACAGAACAAATACAACTAAACGAAGAAACCATTTGGGCAGGACGCCCCAACAACAACGCAAACCCGAACGCACTGAAGTATATTCCGAAGGTACGTGAACTTGTTTTTGCCGGAAAATATCTGGAAGCACAAACGCTCGCTACGGAGAAAGTGATGGCAAAAACAAATTCGGGAATGCCTTATCAGAGTTTCGGCGACCTGAGAATTGCTTTCCCCGGACATACCCGCTATTCCGATTATTATCGGGACCTGAGTCTGGACTCGGCACGTGCCATCGTCCGTTATGAAGTAGACGGAGTGCAATATCAACGTGAAACGATCACCTCATTTACCGATCAGGTAGTTATGGTACGACTGACCGCCAACCGTCCGGGACAAATTACCTTCAACGCACAGCTCACCTCCCCTCATCAGGATGTAATGATTCACTCTGAAGAAGGGAACTGTGTGACCCTTTCAGGGGTGTCTTCCTTGCATGAAGGACTGAAGGGAAAAGTAGAATTTCAGGGAAGGCTGACCGCCCGCAACCAAGGAGGAAAAATAGCTTGTACCGATGGCGTCCTCTCTGTAGAAGGAGCTGACGAAGCCACAATCTATGTGTCTATAGCCACTAACTTCAATAATTATCTGGACATCACAGGCAATCAGACAGAACGTGCAAAGAGCTATTTGTCCGAAGCGCTGGTTCGTCCATTCGCAGAAGCCAAAAAGAATCACGTAGAATTTTATCGTCGATATCTGACCAGAGTATCTCTGGATTTAGGGGAAGACCAATATAAAAATGTGACAACCGACAAACGTGTAGAGAATTTTAAGGACACACATGATGCGCATCTGGTTGCCACTTACTTCCAGTTCGGCCGTTATCTGTTAATCTGCTCGTCACAACCGGGCGGGCAACCCGCTAACTTGCAGGGTATCTGGAATGATAAACTTTTCCCTTCCTGGGATAGCAAATATACCTGTAATATCAATCTGGAAATGAATTACTGGCCATCGGAAGTGACTAATTTAAGTGACTTGAACGAACCACTTTTCCGGCTGATAAAAGAAGTGAGCGAAAGCGGAAAGGAAACGGCAAAAATCATGTATGGAGCCAACGGATGGGTATTGCATCATAACACGGATATATGGCGTATCACAGGAGCACTGGACAAAGCCCCTTCGGGTATGTGGCCGAGCGGCGGTGCATGGTTATGCCGTCATCTATGGGAACGATATCTGTACACCGGAGACACAGAGTTCCTGCGTTCCGTTTATCCGATATTGAAAGAATCCGGACTGTTCTTTGACGAGATTATGGTGAAAGAACCTGTACACAACTGGTTGGTAGTCTGCCCAAGCAACTCACCCGAAAATGTACATTCCGGCAGCGACGGCAAGGCAACTACAGCCGCCGGATGCACGATGGACAATCAGTTGATATTCGACCTTTGGACAGCTATTATTTCAGCTTCCCGAATTTTGGATACGGACAAAGAATTTGCCGCTCATCTGGAACAACGCCTCAAAGAAATGGCTCCTATGCAAGTAGGACATTGGGGACAATTGCAGGAATGGATGTTCGACTGGGATGATCCGAACGATGTACACCGCCATGTATCCCATCTATATGGATTATTCCCCAGCAACCAGATTTCTCCTTACCGCACTCCGGAACTATTTGACGCTGCACGCACTTCTCTGATTCACCGTGGAGATCCGTCCACCGGATGGAGCATGGGATGGAAGGTTTGCCTGTGGGCACGCCTCCTTGATGGTGACCATGCCTACAAACTGATAACCGACCAATTGACTCTGGTACGTAACGAAAAGAAAAAAGGAGGTACCTACCCTAACCTGTTCGATGCTCACCCGCCTTTCCAGATCGACGGAAACTTCGGTTGTGCTGCAGGTATAGTCGAAATGCTGATGCAAAGTTACGATGGCTTTATTTACCTGCTTCCGGCACTTCCGACTCTCTGGAAGGACGGTTCTGTCACAGGTATCATCGCCCGTGGAGGTTTCGAACTTGATTTAAACTGGAAGAATGGAAAAGTAAATCGCCTGGTCGTGAAATCTCATAAAGGTGGTAACTGCCGTCTGCGTTCACTCAACCCGCTGAACGGAAAGGGCTTGAAACGTGCCAAAGGAGAGAACCCGAACCCTCTCTATGCAGTCCCCACGATTCCCCAGCCATTGGTGAATGAAAAAGCCAGCCTAAATAAAGTGGAAATTGCAAAGACTTACTTGTATGACCTGCCTACCAAAGCAGGGCAAGAATATATATTGATTGGAAAATAATAACTCTACCTATATGAACAGAAACTTGTTAAAACTGATTGTTGCTTGCGGAGCTGCTTGCTTCATCGCCTGCACAGCACCTCAAAAAGCAGAAACAGAAAAATGGAGCGAACGTATGGCACGCTCTGAGATGAAACGTTTTCCCGAACCCTGGATGATTGAAAAAGCAAAAGTACCCCGTTGGGGATATACCCACGGACTTGTTGTAAAGTCTATGCTGGAAGAATGGAAACATACCGGAGACAGCACTTACTATGAATATGCCAAAATCTACGCAGACAGTCTGATCGATACGGACGGCCATATCAAAACGATGAAATATCTTTCATTCAACATTGATAACGTCAATGGCGGCAAGATTCTTTTTGATCTTTATGCACAATCAGGAGATGAACGCTATAAAATAGCTATGGATACCCTACGTAAACAGATGGCAGAACAACCCCGCACAAGTGAAGGAGGATTCTGGCATAAGCTAAGATATCCCCATCAGATGTGGCTGGATGGCATCTTCATGGCTTCTCCTTACTTGGTACAGTACGGCAGTACTTTCCAGGAACCGGCACTATACGATGAAGCTGTGAAACAGATTCTTCTGATAGCACGCAAAACTTACGACCCCACCACAGGACTTTACTATCACGGATGGGATGAAAGCCGCGAACAGAAATGGGCAAATCCCGAAACCGGTTGTTCTCCTAATTTCTGGAGCCGCAGTATCGGATGGTATGGAGCAGCCTTGGTAGACGTACTGGATTATCTCCCTCAGGAAACGACCGGACGAGACAGCGTAATGCAGATTCTTCAGGGATTGGCAAAAACTTTAATGAAATATCAGGACCCTCAGTCCGGCACCTGGTATCAGGTAACAGATCAGGGAGCGCGTGAAGGAAATTACCTGGAATCTTCGGCAACCGCCTTATTTATCTATACACTTGCCAAAGCTGTCAATAAGGGATATATCAGCAAGGATTACATCGAACCTACCCGCAAAGCTTTTGATGGAATGGTCAAGACATTTACCCGTCTTGAAGAAGACGGTAGCTATACCATTACGAATTGTTGTGCGGTAGCCGGACTGGGCGGAGACTCCAAAAGATACCGTGACGGTTCATTCGAATATTATATCAGCGAACCGGTTATAGAGAATGACCCGAAATCAGTAGGATCGTTTATTCTGGCGGCCATCGAATATGAGAAAATGACAGACAAATAAATGTAAAGATATGAACTCCAAAAACGATAAAGTACAATGAGAAAATTTAAGATTCTTCCTCTCTTATTGCTGCTGTTGACATTGGCAACTTCTGCCGCAGCACAAAAGAAAACACAAAAGACGTATATCCCATGGAGCAACGGCAAACTCGTCGTTTCTGAAGAAGGACGTTATCTGAAACACGAAAACGGCACTCCTTTCTTCTGGCTGGGAGAAACCGGCTGGCTGCTGCCTGAGCGTCTGAATCGTGACGAAGCCGAATATTATTTGGAACAATGCAAACGCCGCGGATATAACGTGATTCAGGTTCAGACATTGAATAATGTCCCGTCTATGAATATCTACGGACAGTATTCCATGACTGACGGCTACAACTTCAAGAATATCAATCAGAAAGGCGTATATGGTTATTGGGATCACATGGATTACATTATCCGTACCGCAGCAAAGAAAGGTCTTTATATCGGCATGGTCTGCATCTGGGGAAGTCCGGTAAGTCATGGCGAAATGAATGTAGATCAGGCAAAAGCATACGGCAAGTTCCTGGCAGAACGCTATAAAGACGAACCTAACATTATCTGGTTTATCGGTGGGGATATCCGTGGTGATGTGAAGACTGCCGAATGGGAAGCATTGGCAACCTCCATCAAAGCAATCGACAAGAACCATCTGATGACATTCCACCCGCGTGGCAGAACGACTTCTGCTACTTGGTTCAACAATGCACCGTGGCTGGATTTCAATATGTTCCAGAGCGGACACCGCCGTTATGGACAACGTTTCGGTGACGGAGATTATCCCATCGAAGAAAATACGGAAGAAGATAACTGGCGTTTTGTAGAACGCAGTATGGCTATGAAACCGATGAAGCCCGTTATAGACGGTGAACCCATCTACGAAGAAATACCGCACGGTCTGCATGATGAGAACGAATTACTTTGGAAAGATTATGATGTACGCCGGTACGCTTACTGGTCTGTATTTGCCGGTTCTTTCGGACATACGTATGGTCATAACTCCATCATGCAGTTTATCAAACCGGGTGTAGGCGGTGCTTATGGTGCTAAAAAGCCTTGGTATGATGCTCTGAATGATCCCGGATACAATCAAATGAAATATCTGAAGAATCTGATGCTGACCTTCCCATTCTTCGAACGAGTACCGGATCAGTCTGTCATCACCGGACAGAATGGCGAACGTTATGACCGTGCCATCGCAACACGCGGCAATGACTATCTGATGGTATATAACTACACCGGACGCCCGATGGAAGTTGATTTCAGCAAAATCAGCGGTGCCAAGAAGAACGCATGGTGGTACACAACCAAGGATGGTAAACTGGAATATATCGGTGAATTTGACAACGGTGTGCACAAATTCCAGCACGACAGCGGCTACAGCAGCGGAAACGATCATGTCTTGATTGTAGTAGACAGTAGTAAGGATTATGTGAAGAAAGACTGCTATCAAATTGACACTCATGAATAAAAAGATACTTATATTATCATTCTTATCTGTTCTGTTTCTTGCAGCAGGTCCGATACGTGCAGCCATAGACGTAACCAACCTGCGGACAGAGCAGCTAAAGAATCCGTCGGGTATCGATACGCGCCAACCCCGTCTGGGTTGGCGTATCGAATCGGACGAACAGAATGTGATGCAAACCGCGTATCACATTCTTGTTGCATCTTCCCCCGAGCTATTGGCACAAGGGAAAGGAGATATGTGGGATTCCGGAAAAGTAGAAACAGATGCTTCCCAATGGATAACCTACCAGGGAGAAACTTTGAAACGCAATGCTCCCTACTTCTGGAAGGTGAAGGTTTACACCAATAAAGGTGAAAGTGATTGGAGTAGTCCGGCTTTCTGGAGCATGGGACTATTCAATGAAGCAGACTGGCAAGGTCAGTGGATCGGTCTGGACCGTGCAGCTCCGGGGGACAGTGAAACTCAATGGAGCCGCCTGGCAGCCCGTTATCTTCGCAAGGAATTTGCCTTGAAGAAAGAAATAAAGCGTGCCACAGTGCACATTGCCGGAATGGGATTGTATGAACTGTTCATCAACGGACAACGCATAGGTGATCAGGTACTGGCCCCCGCTCCTACCGATTACCGGAAGACAATCTTGTATAACACATATGATGTCACTTCCCAACTTCAGCAAGAGAACGCCATCGGTGTTACTTTAGGTAATGGTCGTTTTTATACCATGCGTCAGAATTACAAGCCATACAAGATTCCGACCTTCGGATATCCCAAACTGCGCCTGAATCTGATCGTTGAATATGCTGATGGCAGTAAGGAGACAATCGCGACGAATACTTCATGGAAACTGACAACCGAAGGTCCTGTCCGCAGCAATAACGAATATGACGGCGAAGAATATGACGCCCGCAAAGAACTGGGAAACTGGACGCAGACAGATTATGACGATACAAAATGGATGCCGGCAGAACGCGTCAGTATTCCTTCGGGTACACTTCGTGCCCAAATGATGCCGGGGATGAAAGTAACGGAAACGCTGAAACCTGTTTCTATCCAAAAAATGGGTGACAAATACATTATGGATACCGGTCAGAATCTGGCAGGATGGGTACGTTTCCGCATCAAAGGTCAGGCAGGCGACAGCATTCGTCTTCATTTTGCAGAACGTCTGGAATCAGATGGAGAAATCTTCACGAAAAATCTGCGCGACGCACATTGTACGGATATATATGTAGTTAGCGGACGTGAACCGCAAGGTGCCACCTGGGCTCCCCGTTTTGTGTATCATGGTTTCCGTTATGTGGAAATCAGCGGATATCCGGATGCCAAAACCGAGGATTTCGTAGTGGAAGTCGTAGAAGATGAGATGGATCATACAGGCTCTTTTTCCTGTTCGGACAAAACATTGAACCAAGTTGTACGTAATGCATTCTGGGGGATTCGGAGTAACTATAAAGGTATGCCGGTAGACTGTCCCCAGCGTAACGAACGTCAGCCCTGGCTGGGAGATCATGCAATGGGCTCTTGGGGAGAAAGTATGTTCTTCGACAATCATGCCATGTACAACAAATGGGCACGTGATATCCGCGAAGCACAGCGCGAAGACGGCTGTATTCCTGATGTAGCTCCGGCTTACTGGAACTATTATTCGGATAATGTCACATGGCCTGCTACCCTGCCCTTAGTCTGCGATATGCTCTTCACTAATTATGGAGACATACGTCCGATAGAAGATAATTATCCGGCTATCAAGAAATGGATATCGCACATCCGTGAGTATTATATGACAAAGGACTACATCATCACCAAAGATAAATATGGAGACTGGTGTGTTCCACCCGAATCGTTGGAAATGATTCACAGTCAAGATCCTGCCCGCAAAACGGATGGTGCCTTGATCGCTACCGCCTATTACCTGAAAGTGTTGCAACTGATGCATCGCTTCGCCAGTCTTCAGGGATTGACTGCGGATGCAAAAGAGTGGGAAGACCTGGAACATAAAATGAAGGATGCATTCAATGCACATTTCCTGCATATAAAGGAAGGTACTTCACTTGTACCCGGTCATACTCTGTATCCGGATAGTGTTTTCTACGGGAATAATACTGTAACAGCTAATATTCTGCCACTTGCCTTCGGTCTCGTGCCCAAAGCGCATATCAAAGAAGTAGCAAAGAATGCAGTAACCACCATTATTACAACGAACAAAGGGCATATCAGTACCGGAGTAATCGGTACGCAATGGCTGATGCGTGAATTGAGTCGTCGGGGGCATGCAGATGTAGCTTATCTGTTGGTCACCAATGATACATATCCTTCATGGGGATATATGGCAGCACAAGGTGCCACCACTATTTGGGAACTTTGGAACGGTGACACGGCAAATCCCGGAATGAACAGCGGAAATCATGTTATGTTATTAGGAGACTTACTTCCCTGGTGTTTCAACAATCTGGCAGGTATCCGTGCCGACCGTTGGAAATCCGGTTACAAACATATTGTTTTCCAGCCTGCTTTCGAAATTCAGGAATTGAGTAATGTGGATGCTTCTTATATGAGTATCTACGGAAAGATTACCAGCCGATGGAAAAAGACTCCTATGCATTTGGAATGGGATATCGAACTTCCTGCCAATACTACAGGAGAAGTACATCTGCCGGATGGACGAAAAGAAAAAATAGGTTCCGGCAAATATCATTTCAGCGTAGATATACCGACACGGAATGCTGCCATCATCAGCGATGAATTTCTATACGAGAAAGCTTCTTTCCCGGAATGTCACGGGGCGACCATTGTAGAACTGAAAAACGGTGACCTCGTTGCTTCTTTCTTCGGTGGAACCAAAGAACGTAATCCGGATTGCTGCATCTGGGTTTGCCGCAAGCCCAAAGGTGCCAAAGAATGGACGGCTCCCAAGCTGGCTGCCGACGGAGTTTTTTCACTCAAAGATTCGCAGGCTGCTTTAGCCGGCATAGATTCGACCTGCACTCCTGTAGTGGATGCCAAAGGAAAACTGACTGCCCGCCGGAAAGCTTGCTGGAATCCTGTACTTTTCCAGATACCGGGAGGAGATTTAATTCTGTTCTACAAAATAGGATTAAATGTAGGCGACTGGACCGGCTGGCTGGTTCGTTCAAAAGACGGTGGGAAAACTTGGGGCAAACGCGAAGTCTTGCCGGAAGGATTTCTCGGTCCTATCAAGAACAAACCGGAATACATCAACGGTCGCATCATCTGCCCGTCAAGCAGAGAGGGCAAAGGGGGATGGCGTATTCATTTTGAATATTCGGATGATAAAGGCAAAACCTGGAAAACGACAGAGTCGGTACCTGCCGAACTGTCTGTCCCGACTCAGAACCGTAAAAAAGGTGGTATTAACGTAGATGATCAGGAAGCGGGAGAAGCTATTCAGGGAGAAGGGGCACAACCGATTCTTGCCATCCAACCCAGTATCCTAAAGCATAAGGATGGAAGATTGCAGGTACTTTGCCGTACACGCAATGCAAAGATTGCAACATCATGGAGCAGTGACAATGGTGAAACATGGAGTAAAGTGACATTAAGCAATGTTCCGAACAACAATTCCGGAACAGATGCCGTGACAATGAGTGACGGACGTCACATTCTCATTTACAATCATTTCTCCACATTGTCAGGTACACCAAAAGGTCCCCGTACTCCTCTCTGCGTAGCCATATCAGAAGATGGAATCAACTGGAAACCTATTCTCACATTAGAAGACAGCCCTATCAGACAATATTCTTATCCAAGCATTATTCAAGGAAAAGATGGAAAGTTACATGCAATCTATACCTGGCGTCGCCAACGGATCAAGTATACGGAGATAGATCTCTCAAAGATTAAGTAGTAGCTGAATAAAAGAAAAACAGATTCTCTGTTATCATTATACCGCACTGACAATGATCGTATCAGTGCGGTATTTTGTTGTTTACAGGTTTATCAATACTCCTAATTGCTGTATAAATTGCATAGACCACATAAATATATTATTTTTGTTCCTCAGATTTAAAAGTAAAACAATCATGGCAGATAATTATATAGAAAGACAACAAGAGCAATACGAGGCCAGAAAAGCAGCTTGGAAACAGGCACAGAAATATGGGAAAAAGAAAACGACTACCAGCAGTCAAGTCAAAACGGAGGTAGCAGGTGAAATAGTTTCAAAACCGGACAGCCTGAAAAAAAGAGTATTCGTGACAGGCGGAGCGGAAGGCATAGGGAGAGCAATAGTAGAAGCATTCTGTAAAGACGGACATCAAGTAGCCTTCTGTGACATTAATGCTGTGTCCGGTCAACAAACGGCAAGAGATACCGGAGCCATATTTCATCCTGTTGACGTTAGTGATAAAGAAGCACTTGAAAGCTGTATGCAACAGATATTGGATGAATGGAAGGACATTGACATCCTCATCAACAATGTCGGTATCAGCAAATTTTCTTCCATTACAGAAACAAGTGTCGAAGATTTCGACAAGATTCTTTCTGTCAATCTTCGTCCTGTATTTATTACTTCACGGTTATTTGCCATTCATCGTAAGGGACAGTCTGATTCTAATCCTTATGGAAGAATCATTAATATCTGCTCAACACGTTATTTGATGAGTGAACCGGGAAGTGAAGGTTATGCAGCTTCCAAAGGTGGTATCTATTCTCTGACTCATGCATTAGCTTTATCATTATCCGAATGGAATATCACAGTAAACTCCATTGCTCCAGGATGGATACAAACACAAGATTATGATCAACTCCGACCGGAAGACCATTCTCAGCACCCTTCCCGACGAGTGGGCAAACCGGAAGATATTGCCCGTATGTGTTTATTTCTCTGCCGGGATGAGAATGATTTTATCAATGGTGAGAATATAACCATTGACGGAGGTATGACGAAAAAGATGATTTATACGGAATAAAGTTCTGTATTCAACGCATCCCGTGTAATCTCTATTCCCGTCTCCACAATAGAAGCTGCATGATGGAACTCCAGCATATCATAAGCATTGCCGGACATCTGAATTAAGATATCCGGCTGACAACGTTCTATTTGATAACGGGTAATTTGCTGCATCATCATTCTTGAAGATTCTGTCAACAAGTTATAAGGACTCATTTTCTTTTTCTTACCGCAATCAATCGGAGCATTGACATCGACTGCTATCAGAATATCTCCTTCCGTACGATGCACCTGATTCAGCGGAAGGGGATTCAGTATTCCTCCGTCAATCAGAACCATACCATCTTTCCGTAAAGGCCGGAAGAGCATCGGTATAGAAATAGTAGCACGGATAGCATCATACAAATTACCACTATCGAACCTCACTTCCTGATCGCAAACAATATCAGTAGCCATTGCTACGTACGGTATAGGCAATTCTTCAATATTCATAACGGGAATAATCTGCTTCAGTTCTTTGATAAAACGATCCCCCTTCACCAAGCCGTCCCGACTTAATGTCAGATCCGCCAGTTCCCACATCTTACGTTTATCCCAGCTATAGAGCCATTCTTTACATTCCTCCAGCTTTCCCGAAGCATACATTGCGCCTACCATCGCTCCCATCGAGCTTCCGGCAATAGAAGTTATCTCGAAATTATGACGTAACAATTCTTCAATAACTCCAATATGCGCAATACCACGTGCGCCACCCATAGAAAGGACTAATGCTACTTTTTGCTTATCCATATAATATACGTTTTTATTAGCTGTCCACAATATAACACATTTTCCGCAATAAAAGATGTCCGACCAGCTCTATTATTCTAGAAGCAAATGAAGCAAAAAGCAGCAATCCTCTCTATGTCAGAGATATTGCTGCTTATAGTATGCATTAATAAAAAGTATCTTTGAGGCTCTATTTCCTTTCCTTTGCTTTTTCCGCCTTTCGCTTTTCTGCATAGTCTTTATACATTTGGCGCCAGTTACGGCCATGCTCATAGAAATACAGTTCGATCTTCGTTTTATAAGCTTTAAAGATAGCAGATATCTGTTTCATGCTTTTGTAATCAACAGCTTGTTCGCGAGCCAGTTTCAGCTGTTCAAGTATAAAGGCTGTTTCTTCCTCCGTCATATCAGGAACAATCTCCTGATACCCTTTCATGGTAAATGCTACCTTGCCAACTGTATATTTATCTAAAATCTGCTCAACTTGTTCTTCCGTCAGTACTCTGCGCAACCCTTTCATCAGTCTTTCATGAACCTCCTTGGGCATAGCTGAGTCTGCTATTATCTCACGTTCGAGCTGAGTTAACGGTTTGCCCGTTGTAGGATTGATACCCGCAGGTATTGTCGTATATGGATGATCATTATGCCAGTCTCGAACCTGGCGAAGATGATTATAAATAGTCGTCACCGCAAAACCTGATTTCTTTTCATCATCCAGATTGAGTGAAGCTACCCATTCCATTGCTTTCTTTTCAAGAGAAGCATCCGATTTCAATTTGGCAAAAGCCTTCTTATCAAAATAAGCAGCCACTTTGTCGAACGAACGAATTGCATTTTCCGGTAGTAACTCCCCTTTCTCTCCAAAACTGTACATGGCAGACTCCGGTTCGATAGTTACTTTACTCTCATCCAACATCTTTTTATCTAAATCGAAGACTTCGGCAAAGAAATCATAGACTGCATTTCTTTTATTCGGACCGAAATCATGTTTTTCTTTGGGAAGATGAACGTTCGTCACGTTGTCTTTCGCATCATAGAATCCATAGATACGCTGCAAATACGGAAATTCAAGTGCAGGAACACTTGCTGTCCAGTCCCCGCCATCAGAAACCACTAATTGCGGACGGGGAGCGAATGTTGCAGCCAGTTCGGCATTACAAGTACCTCCTGCCGATAGCTGAATAGGCATACCGCTTTCACAAGGACAACCACCATCGAAATGAGAAGCCAGACTAACCACCGGGGCAGAAGCAGTAAAACGGTCATCCAACGTTGTCAGTAGTACAGTATGCGTTCCACCACCGGAACCACCGTTGGCACCAATACGCTTGGTATCGATATCTTTACGGGAAGCAAGCATATAATCGAGAATCAACAATCCATTCATTGCCTGAATAGTATGTGCCGCACTACTGCGATGCGCCGCACTTCCCACCTGGAGAATTGATTCTCCCCAGCCAAACAAATCATAATCGACACAAACAGCTCCCATACGAGCTAATGTGCCCATACGCTGCTGCTGATCTTCCCGATAACGACCGCCACCAAAATGTCCGTTCGGACAAATAATCAGAGCGTGTTTCCCTTTCGATTGAGGCGTATAAACAGACCCGCAAACATACAGTCCCGGAAGTGTTTCAAGTGCAAAATTCTGCACAGTATAGCCATCAAACTTCCGTATTTTCGATAGAATGGGGGTTGAGTTTACACATTGGGCCAATAAAGTATCGATCCCCAAACGTTGACGGACCTCTTTTCTCAGTGAATCGGCACGAAGTTCAAAAGCCTGCTTATCCGCATAAAGCGTATTGAGATAAGCCAGCATTTTTTCTCCGTCAGCATCTGTACGACGAGGATATTCATAAGCCTTCAACTTATATAGATTACCGCTCTGTCTGACAAATTTATAATCGAATGGTGACAACACATTCGTCAAAGATTCTTCTACAGAATAAGGGCGGATACGGAAATCAGCATAAGGTAAAATCTTTCCTACCGTATCAATATCATATTTCAGACGGACTCCGAAACGATTTTGAATATCTGTCAATACTTCATTCAAGGGACGGGCAAATTCCGTCTCGTATGTCTGCGTCTGTGCTTCTGCCGAAAGAGATGCAGCGAGAAGCAATGAGAAAAGGATTCGTTTCATTTTCTTATATTTATAAATATGTAACCTTCCAAGAGGTTTATTTCAGTTTTATTTCTTCACCGTTAATGATTACGTTATCCATAGTGATACGTTCACAATCTTCAAAGATACACTTCTGTCTGGCTCCCTGAATATGGATGTCACGCAATACAATGTCAGAAATCGGAGCTTCTTCCAGTCCTACTATTTTAATCGGAGTCTTTACATCCGTCACAGTCATACCACTGATATGAACATTACGAAATATCGGAGTACGCTCACTCTTTGCTTCTGCAGGCATTTGGCTGTATTTCAGATTCAAGACGACAGCCTCCTGCTTGATGTTACTCATTACGATATTGCTGACACGGATATCCTCTACGACTCCTCCCCTTCCACGGGTTGACTTGATGCGGATACCACGGTCGGTTCCGTCAAATACACAGTTAGAGATTGTGACCTTACGTACACTGCCACTCATTTCACTGCCGATCACTACACCACCATGACCGGCAAGCATCGTACAATTGGTAATAGTAATATTCTCACACGGCACTCCCAAGCGGCGGGCTTGTGCGTCTCTTCCGGATTTAATCGTAATGCAGTCATCGCCTACAGAAATATGGCAATCACTGATATGTACATTCCGGCAGGATTCAGGATTGATTCCATCCGTGTTGGGAGAAGGGACATTATTTATTGTGATCCCTTTGATGGTCACATTATCACAAAACTCCGGATTAACAGTCCAGAAAGGAGAATTGACAATTTTCACTCCTTCAATCTTCACCTTCTTGCAACGAACAGGCTGAATGAACGGAGGGCGGAAAAAACGACGCTGCAAAGTGCTGACATAATCTTTATTCGTCTCTGCATAGATGGCAGTCGTATCATTCTGAGCATCCCACATCGGCTGATATTTATTAATATCACGCATACCATTATCTTTTAGGTCAATCATTACACGAAAGAACTCCATCCACCACTTCTTACCTTGACCATCCAGTGTACCTTCTCCCTTAATAGTAATATTTTCCGCATCAACCGCATAGATTAACGGCTGGAAACTTTTCATCATGACTCCTTCGTGACGTACTTCTACAAAAGGAAGATAATCATCAAAGTTGTCTGAAAAAAGCAGGGTAGCTCCGGCTTCCAGTTCCAGTGTAATGTTACTTTTCAGATGGATACTTCCCGTCAGATACGTTCCGGCAGGAAAAAAGAGCGTACCTCCGCCTCCACGATTCAAACGGTCAATCGTTGAATTTATCAGCTTTGTATTGAGAGCTTTCCCATTTGCTTTTGCACCCGCTTTCAACATATCAACGCGTTCGGCACGAAGGATCGCTGTTGCGCAAAGGCAAAGAAAAGCCAAAAGAGTGATTCGTAAATTCATATTCTATATTATTAAATAGTTCTTCTTTTTTATATCTTATTCGGCAGCAACAAACTTATATGTCCCGCTTTGTACTTCTTTCGGTTCTTTTTCACCCGGAAGATAAACGATAGCAGTGGTATTCACCGGTACAGATACATTCAGAGTAAAAGTACCGCTCTGACGAGTCCAGTCTACCAGAATCGTACCGTAAAGAGTCTCATAAGTTGATTTAACGTATTTCAAGTCTCCTACCGGCTTCGGAGCAATGACAAATTTCTGATAACCTTGCATTGGCTCATCCTTTTCATTTACAGAAGCTGATAATGTTGTAGACGGACGAATACCAATCAATGAATTAAAGAACCATTCATCAATCTGTCCCATCATGAAATGATTCCATGAAGAACCCTGACGCGGGTCCCACTGCTCCGTCAATGTAGTTGCACCAAACTTCAACTGGAAGCCATATCCGGGAGCTTCTTCATGATTGAACATCTTATAAATAAGCTCATGCTGTCCATTACGTGCCAATGTCTGAATCAGATAGCGGTTTCCCACATCTCCCGTGGTCAAACGATTGCCGTGCGATTCCACATCTTTAATCAGATTCGTCAACACTTTGGCAGCCAGACTTGCATCCGGCGTGTAATCTCCTTTATCTCCTGTACTTTGAATCATCTGAAGGAAGATGGGAAGTGCATTACTAGCTTGACTCCCTGTACCATATTGTGCTGTATTACTATCCAGGAACCGTTTGTTAAACGCTACCATTATATCGTATGCCAATGAACTGTAATAACGAACGTCAAATTCATTGCCTACCATTCGGGCAGCCTTTATCAGATACATGACAGTCATATAATAATGTGCCGTAGCCACCAACGGAACAGGTGTATTACGGGAGAATCCGGCGCGGAAATCTCCATAATCATACCAGTCACCCAATCCGAAAGAAAGAATACCGTTATCTGCCCGAGTCTTAAGATAGTCAGTGTAACGACGCATATGCTGATAATACTTCTTAATCAAAGAATCATCCCCGTAAGTTTCATAGTACATAAACGGGAAAATAACCAGTGAACCTCCCCACTCCGGGGATTCGGCAAAAGCATCCATTCCGGGACCTTCAAAGACTACATACTCCGGAGCCGTTGTGGGCATTGCCCCATTCGGATGCTGGGCGTCTGCCATATTCTGCATAATCTGTGGAGCATAGGCTGTCAGATCATAATTATAGAGCAGTCCCGGTCCATTAAGGTGCACCTGTTCCAGCCATCCGAGTTTCTCCCGATGCGGACAATCAGTAAATACGGATTGCATATTACTGCGAACCGCCTTCTCAATCAATCGATGAGCTGCATTGAATATTCGGTTGGAAGATTCGAATGTAGAGACTTTCTTTGCCGAATTATAGATAAAACAGGATTGAATGTTTTTAAGGACAGGCAGTTTCTGAGGATTTTTCTGCCCTTTCAATACAGCACCTTCTACCTGAATGTACCGAAAACCATAATATGAAAAACGAGGATGCCAGATTTCGTCACCTTCACCTTTCAGTGTATATTCATAATAATGCTGACGCCCTGTCTGACGCTGATTACAAGCTCCTTCATCCGTCAATGCTTCCGCTACTATCAAGGTGACTTTCTGTCCTCGTTTACCACGTACGGTTATCTCCGGAAAACCGGCCAGATTCTGTCCCATATCCAACACAACTGCAGAAGGGTCTACTGTTCGTTTGGTAGATTTGGAAGCAGCCATCACCTGTTCTGAATTCAACTTGGTTACTTTCTGAATATCATACCGTTCCATAATCTTCACCGGAGGTGCCATCTGCGAACGGAGCACTCCTTTCGGCGCTTCCTGAACCACTACCGGACGCCAATGACTATCATTGAAACCAACTTGATTCCATCCTTTCTGTTCGCGACGGGCATCATAATCTTCCCCTCCATAAATACAATTAAAGGTTATCGGACTCAGATCATATTTCCACTCATGATCCGAACGGATCGTCTCGCGTGTTCCATCCTCATAATTGATTACTAATTCAAATAAAAGTGTGGGAGGACCAAAACTAATCTGCAATTTGCGATAGCGCCCTCCCTGTACATTGTAGAATCCATTCCCCAATAAGATTCCTACAACATTCTCACCATCCTGTAACTGCTCCGTTACATCGTATGTATTATAATAAACACTCTTATCATAATCGCTCCAAAGCGGAGCAAATTCACTATCTCCTATTTTTTTGCCATTCAGAGAAAACTCATAGAATCCCAGGCCACAAACATACGCAGTAGCTTCCACGATTTTCTTTCCGGATTTCCGATTCGCATTCTTCCCTTTTGCCTCTCCTGTCTGAAACGTTCTTCGCAAGCAAATACTTTTCTTTGCCAAAGTATCTACCGCTTCCCAAGCAGCTTTCACCTCCGGTTTCTTCAATTCGCCACCATGAAACTTTCGCCCTTCGGGAAGGTGAGAATCCTTACGAGTGATGGCGCCGATCCATTTCCCTGAAGAAAGGTCATCGGATGCCAAACGGAATTTTGCTTCCTGACTCCATTCGGAAGGAGTATCCGTCTCATCCCAGACACGCACACGCCAACTATAATTAAATGGATTATTCAGACATATATCCGCTCCTTCAGTCGGAACCAGCTGACTCTGTGAAGAAGTAACCTTTCCACTATTCCAGACGGAACGTCCGGTAAAAGCCTCCCTAATCTCTATTTCATAAGCAGTCTGTCTCGTGCCATTCTCCGGTGATTCCATTGCCCATCCCAAACGGGGACAGCTTTCAACGACTACCAGCCCTTCCTGCATTTCGCAGGTAAGGCGGCTGATCGTTATATTCTTTGCCTGTACGAAGCATGGCAGACAAAGTAGAAGAAGAAGATATTTCTTAAAAGTCATTATTGCTCTGTCTCTTATCTGTTATAAATATATCACTTTAATGCATTCTCGCAAACAAGTCTTGTCAACGTATCTGCATGTCCTGCTTCTTTTCCATTCACAAAGATACGCAATCCCTTTCCACAATGATAACGATCGCCATTCTTATCCCAAAGAATCGTCAGATTATGACCATGATATAAAACATTATCCAGACAGAACCAATCCCATTTATCTGCCGGAATCAGCGGATTAATCTCTATCGTATCATCCAGACGCGGACGAAGTCCGATCAATCCGGTAATCATCAAATCATTGAAAGTAGAATGATTGTAATAGCGACTACGCTCCTGATCGCCTTTCAGCCAATATCCGGTTACTTCGTCCAGATACTCGCCAATATATGGACGTCCACGATGATACTGCGACTCTACATACAATTCCATCTGACGGAAATATACGCTGTCAGACAAAACGGTCTGAGGATAATTATTCATGAAATTAGCCATTGCAGTTAACGTCTGTGCAGAAGCAAACGGCCAGATAGCCCCGTCCCATTCACATTTACCGACTCCGCGTGTGCGGAATTCCGGATGACGGCGTTCTGCCGTAGTCAATCCATAAGGAGCAGAAAATCCTTTCTCGCCCATAATTTCTTTCCAGGCAACTTCATATTTCTTTGTTGTATCCGGTAAATTGAAATACCATGGGATATATCCGATTGCCTCGCGCACATTGGCGGAAGAGTCACTACGCATCGTTTCAAAGAACTGATGGCGTGTATTCCATAAATCGTTTTCTACGAGACTCTTTAATGTATCCGCTCTCATACCATACCTCATAGCCATTCCTTCATCACCGGAAAGGATTCCCATTATCGAAAGGGCTTTTGCATTACCATACATATAGCTGTTAATCGTCGGACGGGCATATTTCTTTTTTCGGCCGCCACTGATGGATTCCTCCATACCATCCTGTACATCACCCTGCCAATACAGTCCGTTCTTCAAGCGGTTGGTACGTTCCCAACGCTGATATTCCGTTTCCAGATCCTTCGTCATATCCAGCATGAAATCTTTATCGCCATCTACCATATAGCGTGCCAGTACAGCATCTGCATTCCATGAACTGAACTTATCCATCTTCTTCATCGGTCCTCCATCATTGCCACGATACCATGTATGGATAATCTGATCCAGATATTTCGGATCACGCAGCCAACGACTTTCATAAATATGATGTCCGATAGCACAGGCAATCAGGTTATACTTATCCGAATAAGAACGCTGAACCAGAAACTCGGTCATACCATATCCGACGGGAGTCTCCTTGATATGCTTACGCAATGACCACCAACGATAATAATACATTTCTTCAAAATTACGCTGCGGACATTCAAACAAAGGGATATTTTCTTCCATCCATTCCGAAGCCTTGGCATTGGGAATAGCCTGAACAATATTTTCATCTTCCATGCCATTGAAAGATTCTGCATAATGACTAAAGTCTGCATATTTCAAAAAAGCGGAAGAAGCGTCCTTATCGGTGGACGAAGTCTTCACATTGGCTATACGATATTCTGCCAATGGTTCCTGTCCGCCTGCATCGGGCAAATCATAGGTTTGGTCAGCAGGAGTATCCACAGTCGGGAATGTACGCATTTCTCCGGTACGGAAAACAATCCGTTCAATCGTTGCTACCGGAGCATAGAACATACGCAGCCCTACCCTCTTACCATCCACATACACTTGAATATTACGATCGGCAGTCGAAAGAACAGCTTCTACATGATAAGTCTTTCCTGCTTCATAGTTCATCATATTTGCAAAACGTGAACCACCTTTCATACGGAAAATACCGTCCGGAGTGAGTTCCAATCGTGAACAGGCAATGCTGTTCTCATCCAGGAAATCAATCTGAAGTATACCTTTATCATTCTGTCCTGCCGACAAATCAAATGAGACTTTCAATTCCTTCGAAGCCGGAATCTTACGTTCTACCTTCGCATAGTCGAAGGGATCTTTATCTTGTAGCTTCAACCATTCTCCTTCTAAAGAAACGGGTGCCCAAACCGGAGAATAAATATTCCAATTGGTCAACTCAGCTATTGATCCCGACTTTGAAAAATCATCATCCGCGTGTGCAGAAGCATTAATCTCTACCGGAACAGGAATGCGGGAAATCCACATATCTTCTTTATTCACGCTATATGAAACCCATAAATCACCATCTGCAGGCACTCCGTTTCCTTCCTGAATGCCACGGGGATATTGAGGACCATATGATTTGTAATTTCCTCCATAGCGCATCGGAGTAATTTCACCATGTACCAAGTTTAATGTAGTATACTCCAATCCGTCCTTACTCAATGAGATAGCCAACGGCCAGCGGAATTCCGACGGATTATAAACCGTAGCATAGGTTCCATCGCTCAGACGTTGTCCCCAGATTTTCGCATTACTGTTGACAAATCCTTTTGCACGAAGCACAGGTTCTGCCCAGGTATGTCCCCCATCTTCACTGATCGAAGTCAAAGCGTGTTTCCAAAGACTCGCAATGCGTCCATCGGGCAATGTATAGCAATTGAATGCTTTATATCCTTTTTTCAGTGGAATGATCGGATCTTCACGGTCAGCTTCTTCTACCCATTGCATCATATAAAGCGGATTATCCAGTATTTCCTGGCAAGCCTTTACGAATTCCCGGTCTTTGCTCTTTTTAAAATAGGGATAATCGGTATTCTTTTCGTTGAATCCATGATTGTAATAAATGAAATAAATCGGTCCGAACGAACCGTCCTTCTTTATCTCACGTACTACCCGACCGATACCGTTCCCATCGTTCGGGTCGTCTTTCTTATCCAAAGCTACTCCGTAATTTCCCATCGTAATCAATCTGCCCGACTTAGATACATAAAAGCCTACACGCTGGTGCATGATAGCAATCAAGTCTTTTGCCTGCATACCCGGACGGGATTCTTTGGTATATCCGTCCGGCACTTTGTAAGGAGGAAACACTATTTCCGGATTTGTCCATTGATAACCGTCTTTCGAGGTCATGAGGAACGTTTGGGAAGGTGGTACATGTTCATCTGACGGATCTGCCAGATACTGATAATAAAACTGACCGTTCCAGTAAGCCAGCATAGGCTGATGGTTGTAAGTCCATCCATTGCCGTTCGACGCTTCCGGATGCTCGCGGTTGGCACGCACCAGTTGAATATTATGCACTCCCACTACCGGAGACAATTGTCCGTCGTGATAGGTGGGATTCGATAATTCTTTTCCTGTGTAATGGATTCTGTCCTGCGGAGTCTGCGCCTGAATGGTAGTCGCCATCCATCCGGCAGCCAATACAAGAAGAATCTTCGTTGAGTTGTTCATGATTTATTTCAGGTTTTAGTTTATTCCGGATTCAACTTATCTAGTTTAAGTTTATTTCTTCTTGCTTTCTTCCAGCAATGTTTTAACATCTGATTCTGAAGCTCTAAAGATGGTTCCGTGTTTATGCCCGACAGGCACACTCACACTTTCTGTGATATCCGTGAAGTTCTTAAAATCACGGGTACGCATGGCACCGTATATTTTCTTTTTATAAACATCAAAATAGATCAGATAATCATCACCTAATTTCTCGACAGTCGGTCCCTCTACAAACGATTCGGTAAATGGTTGTGATGACGGCGAATAAGGTCCTGTCAGAGAGTCAGAAAAAGCAATTTTCAGATTACGTTCGGGACGTGTATTATCTTTGAGCACCATTACATAATCATTTTTTGCCCGCTTCACAATGACAGCGTCAATCGAGCTGAAACCGGGATCATATAATACTTTCGCCTTGGATACTGTCTTAAAATCCTTTGTAGTGATGTAGTATAAACGATGATTATTCTCTTCTTCTTCGATTCCCTTTTCAAAACGACCTGGTACACATGAAGCCCATACTACCATAAACTGTTCGCTCTCGTCATCATAAAAAATCTCCGGAGCCCATACATTGACAGTGGTCGGTTCGTCTGCCATTACAGGAATCATTTGTTGCTCCGACCAGTGAATCAAGTCTTTGGAATTTGCATAACCAAAGCCTAAATCCCCTTTCCAGCTGGTGGTCCATACCAAATGATAAGTACCATCCGGCGTACGCACCATGGAAGGGTCGCGCATCAGGCGATGTTGTCCCAATTCCGGCTTCAGCCAAACACCGGGAATACTGTCCCAGTGCATTCCGTCTTCACTATACAGATATCTCAAACCTTCATCAGCCGGCTCATGAAATGAAGTGAACATATAATAATCTTTATTCCCTCCACAAGAAGCTAAAAGCAGGATGCTTATTGCAGCTAATGTATTTCTTAACTTTCCCATTTCTATGATTCTTTTACACTATACTAATATCCTTTATACAGAGACGATGAAAAGCCGGATTTGTACTCAAATAGATTGGAAGATTCGTCAGAATCAAAATTTAGAGACGATAAAAAGGGCGACTCTCCGAGCCACCCTTTTCCTCCATCAAACAAACTAACCATTTAATAATGGGAAAGAATTCCACTTTTTTTTATAGTATCTCATTGGTTACCAATCCTTTTTTTACCGGATTCTATACTTTTACAGCGTTCCTCCCCGTGCTTTCACACGTTTGGCCCACTCTTCACGTTCTTTCGTCAAATTATATCCCCTCTTGGCCAGATAATTGTTGATACGTCCTTTGTACTTGCCGAAAGCCGCATGTTTCTTATTTGAATTTTCCGCATCCATGGCAAACTCACGCGCTTCCACCAACCAGGCATAGATTTGTACCTTTTCTTCTTCTTTCAAAGAAGGAATCATATCAAGCGTAGCTTCATAAGTCACTTTCACCACACCATAAGTCATTCCATCTTTCACCGCTTCTATCTGTTCTTCATTCAAGAAGAGAGACAAGCTGGCCGGAAAGGCAAAATGAGAACGGTACAAAGCCGCATCTTTTTCGTTTTCAGCAGCCTTCAATGCTTCATTTTTCGCATCACCGGTCAACCCCGATTCTTTGACTGCCTTCACCTTTGCATCCCGTATTTCATAAATATCATTCAATTCGAAATAGCGATTGGCAATCACATTACAAACATCTTCAGCCACTTTTGCATCCGTCAGTCCGAGTTTATCTACAATCTTTTGCGAACGGTTGACGATAGACTCCACATATTTCGGATCACGATTCTCTTTGTTCAAATCGACTGCTCCAGCAGATATCCAACCGCAAAGAAACAACAGAGACATTAAAACTATCTTTTTCATTTCATCTTATTTTTTATACCATATGCCAAAAGGAAACCCAGTCCCGGTATCTTATACCGATACCGGTTGCAGATTACATTAATTTTCCTTTCTCAGCCAATGTATCGTAGTTATTTTTTAAATCTCTCCAGTCTACTTTGTGTTTTGTACTGATTCCATTGATATACTTTTCAATATTCGTATATCCATCACCTGTACAATCTTTATTAGCATCACTTGGATCATTCGGATTCAATCCATTAGCAATTTCCCATTCATCCGGCATACCGTCACCATCAGTATCTACATACGGAGTCCCTTTGTATTCGGGGAAACCACCCATCTGACGAATATCAGTAATGATACCTATCTTATAAGAATCTTTGGGTAAACGACGATATTTAAACTGACCGTCCTCTCCCATTGACTTAGGAGACAGGCCTGTAAGATCACCATTAGCATCCTTCGCAAGTTTCTTATCATAATAAGGAATACCTGTTTTTACTTCTTCTATGATGCGTTCGTCCACGATATCACGGCAGGGTATATTGGCACCGACATGTTTTGTCACATAATCATAAGCATCATTAGCTGATGTAATTTTGATATAAGGCATTGCAAACGGCTCATAGCTCCGCATATTCTCAGTATATCCGGCTGTATTTGGCTGACTCTCGATTTGGATACCACCATTCCAGTTATCTTTCGTGATTTCCGGATAGCCTTCCATAACGTTACCATCAGCATACACGCGACCGTATACCTTATAATTCAGTTTACTGCGTCCGGCTTCCGGTTTCAGAATACGGCAGCCTACCGTATTATTCTTTGGAGTAGCAGGACCGGGTTTATAATAGTTATTGATCATATTGAACATGGCGGTATAATCGCCACCATCAGAAGAACGATGCACCCAATTAAATACTACATTATTAACGAAGTTGAATACTCCATTCCAGCCTACAGACGGATTGCGACCAGAGTTGCTGGCCCAAAGGTTACGCATAAATGCACAGTTCTCACCTCCCAGTGTGCTACCGAATGCATGATTATAGGTATCCAGAGCTTTTGCAGAAATTGTATTCTGAATAGTCACATTGACTGTCGGAAGTTTCAAGTCCTTGCTTTCATATTGGCCTTCACTCGGATCGTACATATGACGATAGAAAGAAATATTTTCGTCCAGTCCCCATGTACATGAACAGTGGTCTATCATGATATTACCAATCGGATTACCACCGAAAGAGTCGTCACGATGCCATACTTTTGTTTCTCCACGACGGAATCTCATATGACGTACAACTACGTCGTGTGTATCCACCCAAAATGATTCTCCGGCAATGCAGACACCATCACCCGGTGCTGTCTGTCCGGCAATAGTAACGTAAGGTGCTCGAACAATAATCGGAGATTCCAGACGAATGATACCAGCCACATTGAATACAATAATACGTGCACCACCTGTCTCACAAGCTTCGCGGAATGAACCCGGACCACGATCATTCAGATTAGTAACCGTAATTACTTTACCTCCACGACCACCAAAACTATACATTCCACCTCCTTCAGCACCCGGAAACGAGGGAATTCTAGCTTGTGGCAAATCATAGGGACGACCAGCCCATGAGATATAAGGACGTCCTTCTTTTGCTTCTTTCAGTACTATAGGTAACGCTTTCTCCCATGCTTCATCAGAACGTTTCCGTTCCTCGGTCATCATCTTTGTATAATTCGCTTTGGCTTCGTCAGTTATCTGCGGGTATTGTGCCCATACAACGGTCGGAGTCAACATTGCAGCCGCAAAAGCTACTAAAAGTACATGTTTCTTCTTCATTTTTATTAGGTTTTGTGAGATTGATCATTCTAAAATACAATAATAAGACGTAAAACAAGGAAATATGTAATCAGAAAATATAATATATTTTTCTATTCTAACTTTAAATACAAAAGGACCACTTATTCCTTAATATTCTTTTCAAAAGATCAAAGTGATAAATGGTCCTTAGGTTTATTTCAGAATGAACATTCTTCAGATCAAGTAATTATTTTGATAAACGAATTCACTCTGCCAAAGGATCAAAGGTACCATCAGCTCCACCTCTCCAATAGTCGCCCCATCCTATATTTTGTTCTAATGACACATTGTTTTGCATCGCATTCTTCTTAAAACCTAAGATATAATAATAAGGTTTAAATGTTGGAAGAATAGTTTCATCATTACCGTCAGTACTAAGATTTTTACGTTTAAAATGTTCTTGATAAAACTGAGCCAATGCCTTTACCTTTGCATCTGCATATGTTATTTCATCATCGGCTGATTCTGTACAAGTTATATCTTCAGTCAAACTTAATGCTGTCGGACGTTTATTCCATAATTCATCATAGGTTTCTTTTATTGTTTTATCTTCATTGTAGACATTATTACTTTTAGCAGCAATAAAATTTTTTGCATAAACCTCAATCCGATGTCTTCTCTGACCATTCAATGGTTCAACTCCTAAATAGTTACATGTATTGCCATTAAAACCTGTAAGTTTCCAAGTCGATTTCAGTGCTTCTTGGCCCACTCCACCATCAAATAACATCCAACGTCGCACATCGTGGAAACGTTTACCTTCATAAGCAAGTTCTATTTGACGTTCATAAAGTATAGCCTCAAATAGTTTGGCACGATCATTAAAAATAGCTGGATCTAATCCACAATTATCTGTATATCCTACACGCTTACGAATTCGTTTAAGAGCATTCACTGCCTCGTCAAAATGATTTGCCCCACAAGCAGCCTCCGCATAATTCAATAATACTTCGGCAAAACGTATTTCCATATATGGAGCAGCAGACTGTCTGAATCCATTACCTGAAGTCTTTTCAAAGATATATAAAGGATTAGAATTGAGTGCTAAATCATCTGTACGCTTACGCAAATAAATCCCCGTATTTTTGGTACCTAGACAATCAGCTGCATAGCCTGACTTAGAGTTACTATTACGATCATCTACATTATCATACCAACAATAATTCCACAACTTGTAATTATTCCCTGTAGTATACCCATTAATGCCATAAGGTAATTGACCTTTTTCACCAAAAGATTTCAAGTCATCACTATCAAACTTCCATTCTACACCAGGGAACGCAAAAGTGCGATAAAATCTTGGATCGCGGTTTAAAAAGAAAAGTTCTTGATTATAATCATAAGATCCATTCATGTCATTTGGTTTCTTCCCATCCGCCATTGGAAAAAGATCAACCATTTCTGCAGTGGGAGTCATACCACCCCCACCTCCAGCATTAGCTGGGCGAAGAGAATGTTCCCATCCATTCCATTTTTCAAGCTGTAAGTGTTCGGCTGGCGATACATTATTATATAAAGTTACTAATACTGCCTCAGAAACAGTTCCTCCACCACCTTCTGAGCCAATATAATCGGAGAATATCTTTCCCCAACCCGCTGCATTCTTTCCTGAATTATTTTCATAAGCCAATCCAAAATTACCTTCTTCCAGTTTCTTCACAGCAGCTAAATTAGTTTGATATGCGGCTTCCCACCGTGTTACATCATCTGCCCGGTTAAATAGTGGGCTAGCATATAATAATTCTACACGACCTTTTAATGCCAATGCTGCTCCTGCCGTTATGCGACCAAAGTTTTTATTTTCTGAGTCCCAACGTGCTGGCAAATAATTGGCAGCAGTCTGCAGATCCTTACAAATAAAATCAATACATTCTTTTGTTGACGATCGTGGAACAACCAAATGAATACCTTCACTGTCTCCTATTATTGGATTTTGCACATTATCAATAATAGGTACGCCACCATACATCATTACCATTAAATAATAACGCCATGCACGAAAGAAATATGCTTGTCCCAACAATAATTGCTTTTGTTGTTCAGTCAGACTTTCACTGCCAATCACCCCTTCAATCATGTCGTTACACTCACGAATACGTACCCAAGGAGAATAATTGTTATCTATATTGAAATAATCAGTAACAGTCTCATAATCAAGAGGAGAATTGGGATCCATCAAACCTGATATACCTCCATATTCTTCTGTACATTTCGAATATTGATCACTTGTTCCCGTACTTGGCATATCACCCATAGAACCAGTCAGATCAGATCCGCCTGTAGCACTTGGCAGCATGATGTAATATAAGTAAGCTATACGGTTATCAGCCGACTCATAGTTTTCGTAAATGGTAGTACCATTAAAACTTCCATATAATTTTTTGTCTTCCAAAAATTGATCGCTACAACCTGTAAAGATGGCAGCTGTTATGGTCAGTAATGCAATTGAACCATACTTATTTATTTTCTTCATCATTGTATTCAAATTATTAAAATGAAACATTAACACCTAACGTAAATTTACGTAAGTTCGGATAATATCCATAGCTTCCCGCCCAAGAAGCCCATGCTCCTTCTGGATAAGGGTTTAGGAAGTTAAATACATTCTGGCAAGTAAGATTGAAACGACAACTACTAATACCAATTATTCTTAGCCATTCTTTAGGCAATGAATAAGCTACTGTCATATTACGTAACTGCAATGTTGCTGCACTTACTTTCCAAAAAGTAGAGGGTGCACCATTTACGCTGCTATAGCGAATATTCGGGTATTTTGCATTTCTGTTTTGTGCTACAGTTACTACATTATTAGCGTCATAAATATCCTCATATACAAACATATCTTTCCACATTGCCGACACATTACTATATTCAGAGTAACTTTCTTTACGCATAGTTGTAGGAACTAAGGAATATGCTCCCCAACTTGCACCAAACTGCGCACTAATAGAAAAATCTTTATAAGAGAAACCGAAATTTAAAGTTCCACCGTAAGGATTACTAGCACGGTGAGAAATTTTTATATAATCTTGTTCATCAACAATACCATCTGCCGGACCAAAAGTTCCAGTTGATTCATCATATTGTCCACGTACATCCTTATAAATCAGCATACCAGGATGTACATTTTCTTTTGTATTTCCTAAATATTTAGTAATACTATATTTATCAAAGTACTCATTAATTTCCTGATAACTACGGAACATACCTATACATTCATAACCCCATAGTCCTCTATCAGAACGTTCATTTCTCACTAATTTATCAAAATCATATGCAGCCTTCCAACCTGTCTCTCTGATTTTATTATCATTGTATCCTGTTGTAAGTTTTACCCAATATGACATGTCTTTTCCAATTTTATCCTTCCATCCTAATGACAATTCAACACCATATGTATCTACCTCACCAAAGTTTTCTGGAGCAGGTTGTATTCCTACCGTATTCGGATAATAAGAAGTTCCTTGATGTGAAGCAAACATTTCACGGCCCATATCATAATAGAAGTCCAAATTAGCGCTCATTCGATTCTTCAAAAAGGCCATATCAATACCAAAATTAGTTTTATAAGTCTTATCCCAATGTACATCAGGATTTACTCCTTGTTTCGGCATACGAATCGTAGCACTTGTATTTGTACTAGAATTAGTTCCAAAGATCGGTCCTTTGTCTGGATTACGGGTGTAAAGCTGAGTCCAAAGCCAAGCATTCACATTATCTTTACCAAGAATACCAAACGAACCACGTATCTTCAAAAAGTCGATTTTTGTCTTGTCTTTATCAAACCATTTTTCATCTGAAATAACCCAGCCGGCAGACCATGAAGGGAACATTCCCCAATAATTCTGAGGAGCAAATTTGGCAGAGGCATCAGAACGGAGCATAAACTCAAACAAATATTTATCATCATATGAATAATTCACACGACCAACATAAGAAAGCATACCAGACTCACTGCGGTTAAACGTCACAGTTTGAGCAAAACCTTCTGCATTGGAATCCACAGAACTAGATTGGCCATCTGTAAAAGGTAATGGGTCTGTAAGACTACCATTCAAATCTTCCCATTCTGATTCTGCTTTTTCAATAGAGAACAAACCACTGACATAATGCTTACCAAACTGACGTGCATAGCTTACTGTTAAGTTCATTTGATAACTATCTGAGCGATTCATACTACGCCCCAAAGAGTTGCCATTATTCAACTCATACAATCCCAATGTATTAGCATTGTATTCAATCTCGTCACCAACATAAAGGTGACCACCACTGCCACCACGGGATATAAGGCGATATACATCGATTTTTGTACCGATAGTATTTGTTTTCCCTGTACTTATATTTTTTGAATAAGAAGCTTTTACCTTCAAACCACGTAAGTATTTACTCCAACCAAAATCATACTCTAATGAACCGTTAAGAGAAAAATTCTGATTCTGATTCTCAACATTATCTGACGCATTCTGTACTGCTGCAAAATTATACTTCTGCTGATCACTTGGATTAGTTATATTTTCCATACCTGAATGAAAAATATAATATCCATTTACTTGATCAGGCACATAAGGTACATGTAACATTAAAGATTCAAAATCACCATCAGAGCCACCACCTTTTACATTTTTAGGTTTATTTGTCTCTCCATAATTACCAGATACCTGCAAAGAAGCTTTCATCCATTTTGAAATATTAGCATTTACACCAGCACGATAGTTCCAACGATTATAGTCCAAGCGCCCTATATTACCTTCTTGCTGATAATACGAAACACCACCGAAATAAGTTGCTTTTTCTGTTCCCCCGCTAATGTTGACACTATGACGCTGCGTCAAAGCCGCACTCCATTCTTTATCTAATAAATTATAATTCATACCCTTCATTGCCTCCAATTCATCAGATTGAAAAAGTTGTACCCTCAAGTCATCGGATTCTTGATCCTTAGTAGCAGTATTAGCAGCACGAGCAGCATTGTATATACGACCGTAATCATAGGCATTTAGCATCTTCGGTAACATCAATGCATCTGTATAACCAAACTGTCCTGAATAAGAAATTTTGGGAGCGCCGACTTTTCCTTGTTTAGTCTTAACCAGCACAACACCATACGCAGCACGTGCTCCATATACAGCCGCTGCAGCATCCTTTAAAACAGTCACATTTTCTACTTCATTTATATCTAAATTATTGAAAGCACCTTCATCTGCAATAAAGCCATCAATAACATATAGTGGAGTAGGGCTTGCATTACCTCCTAAATCAGAACTTGGAGTAATGGTAGTATTCACTGAACTTTGACGAATCTGTAAGCTTGGTGTACTACCTGGGCGCCCACCACTAAGTGATACATGTAAACCATTTATTTTACCAGCTAACGCGTCACCCAAACTACCCACTGACAAATCTTTCAATTCTTCGGTGGAAATCGTTTCAATGGCACCTGTTGCATTACGTAATTTCTGAGAACCATAATCACCAAGTACTACAACTTCATCTAATTTCAGTTGATCTTCTAAAAGTACAATCCTAGGATTTTTTAAATCAGATATAATTTGTGAAGTATATCCAACAAAGGAAACTTTCAATTTGCTTTTTGGAGCAACCTTTATATTAAATTTCCCATCAATATCTGTCACTGTACCTACTGTCCCATTTACCACCATGACAGTAGCACCTATTATCGGTTCACCACTTACATCTACAACAAGTCCAGTTACTGTCTGATTCTGGGCACACAATGGCATAACAAAAGTCAACAGTGTACCGATGAATAAACTGAGAATAATATTTTTCTTATTCATTGCATTTAATTTTTATTATCATACTACTTTACTTACTCTTCAACAAGTGGAAGCCACCGTGGATCACCAGTTCTCTTTTCAAGCTGGCTTGCTCCAGTTACAGTAAAATCACCATTCGCAGCATTAATGAAGCCAGGATCTGTATCAAGAGTATTTGTATCATATTTATCATTACTTTGACTACCATTATACCAATAAGTATTATATTCAAAATTTCTAGACATATTTGCATTACCCATTATTTTATTCGTCATATCTCCTTTACCACAATCTACAAAAATAGTTCTGGAGAAATTTAGTGTTAAGCATGCTTGTCCTCTATAGCTATTCCAATTAGTAAAGTCTTTGCTATAAGCAAGATTGTATACTGTACAATTATAAAAATTAAAAGTTCCATTTGAATATCCAGTAATCTTGTTAGGTCTATTACCATTTACCTGTGCAAAATAACTTCCATTCTGTACAGTACTACAAAGAGTACTCTCTTTAAATGTTATATTAATAAAACTACCTTTATTAAAATACACAATCGTATTAGACTGATTACATCTAATAAAAGAAGCTTTTACTGTAAAGTTTTCCACACAATATTTTTTCCCTGAATCATATAATAAATGCCTATTAAGGTCATATACATTACAAGACTGAATAACGATGGGATCTTTAATAACGTATTCTCCAGAAGATACTTTTAATTGTTCATTTGGAGTCTTACTTAATCCAATTAATGAAGCATCAGAAGAACCTTTCTCCATTGCATTACAATAGAAATCCATAAACTTTATCTTCAAACCATTCTGTGTTAATATTCTACCACTTTGACCAAATGTAATTTTCGAATGATTAATTTTATTTCCACGAATTGTAACTTTACGTGCTCCAAAATCTATTGGACCTGATATAGTATATTCACCGTTAGCCTCTAATTCATATGCCAACTCTTTTAAAGTACCATCTTCATTAGGTTCCATATCAGTCTCTGGAAGCGGATTATCAATAAACCATTGAGTCAAATCTACTCCACTAGGAATGGATGCATATGTTTCAAGTAAAGTTGAAAAACTTATTTCACAAGCTTTTTCTGCATCTTTGTTATTAAACTGTTTATTTCCAATGGTTTTAATTAAGAATTTATATTTTGTATCTTCTTCTACTTCCAATTCAACGCTACAACCATCGATAAATTCTCCTTCAACTATAGCTATCGGATTTTCAGGATCATCAACTACATACCAAGAAAACTCATAACCTTCTGCTCCATGCACTACAGGCCATTCAATAGTTGCATTTTCTCCTGTGGCATCAAGTTCCACTTTTACTTTCTCCAATTGGGGAGATTCTAGTGTAGCATTTTTCACATCCGACTCAAAAGATTCGTCTTCGTGATACCCTATGGTACAGCTACTTAAAAGAAATAATGACGTAGCGAATAACAGTCCACGTGTTTTTCTTCGTAAAAATAAACGATTACTTTTCATACATTAAATTTAAATTAAACAATACGTTCTTATGTTATCAATATTTAAGTTGAATATTATATACAATAGTCCGTTAAACATTTCATTCACATTTATGCAGTAATGGCTGCAAAACTAATGGCTTCTTTCTACAGTCTTCGATTTATTTCTTTGTTCGGTTTGATTCCTATTATTCAGTTCCCTACTTTGACAGTCAGTTAATCTTGTGAATTGCTTTCCATCTCAATAAAAATTATAAGAAGCTTCCCATGAACTCTTGAATGAAGACATGTTAGTAAACTACTTAAATAATCATAAAATACATATATCACTCTTCTTTTTCTTCATACATAAAAAGGACGTATGATTTAAAGATATGTAATCACATAAAAAGAACAAAAATGAAGTTAATTGGAAATTATATGCAAAAAAAGGCCTCAAGACACTTTTCCTATTAAAAGGAAAGTGCCTTGAGGCCACCTTTTTATATTAAATTACTTTTTTCCGGGAATCAGAAAAATCTTTTATTCTGCCAATGGGTCGAAAGTACCCATACCACCGTGAGCATAATCTTCCCAACCAATGGTCTGATACAATGTCGCATTAGTTTGCTGTGCACTTTGACGCAATCCAAAGAAATAATATCTGGGTTGGAAATAAGGATTAATGTCCAGCACATTACCATCAAGACTGATATCTTTACGTGAGAAATAGGTATCATAGAATGTACATATACTTGACACAGCAGGATCAAGAATCGTTTCTCCGTCTGCTTCCGTAGCAATCTTCTCATTCAATGTCAGTGCTGCTGGTCGCTCTACGTTTTTAATCGGATCACTGTCATTATTTGCAGACCCGGTACCTTCAACATTGATTTCTATGCGATATCTCTTACCACGTTCATTCATTGGAGTCACACCCAAATAAGTACAAGTATTACCTCCAAAGCCACTCAATGCCCAACTTGCATTCAAAGCACCTTGTCCTACACCTCCGTCAAATAGCATCCAACGACGCATATCATACGCACGTTTACCTTCAAAAGCCAACTCTACCTGACGTTCATACAATATAGCTTCAAACAATTTAGCACGGTCAGTTTCAATCGCCGCATCCAGACCATAATTATTTGCACTCGTATAGCCTACTCTGCCACGTACGGCTTTCAGTGCCTTGACCCCTTCCGCATGATAAGTGCCGCCCGCACCACAAGCTGATTCTGCCAGATTCAGCAATACTTCCGCATACCGTATCTCCATGTAAGGAGCTGCCGATCGTCTGAATCCCTGCTGATCACCACTGTTGTTATCAGTAAACACATAAAGACTAGTGCCAAAATCAAAATCATCCGAACGTTTACGAACATAGACTCCTCTATTCTTAGTTCCCAACATATCGGCTGCAAAACCGCTTCTACTCGGATTATTACGCTCATCAGCCGTAGTATACCAACAATAATTCCAAAGTTCATAGTTCGCACCACTGGTATAACGGGTCGGGCATAAACCAGACATCGTTGCTCCTGAAAAATCGACATTGCCACTGTTGAATTTCCACTCTACCCCCGGAAATGCAAATGTACGGTAGAAACGCGGGTCACGATTTAGAAAGAACTTTTTAGGGTCATAATGAACTCCCGATTCCATCGGTTTCTTACCGTCAATCATCGGGAAGATGTCTATTATTTCCGCTGTAGGAGTCTTTCCTCCGCCTCCGTTTATATTTCCTGGTCGGATTCCCTGCTCCCACAAGTTGTATCGGTTGATGTTTTGTGAAGCAATAGGAGACACATTATTATATAAGGTAACAAATACGGCTTCGCTTCCACCTGTATAGGTGGCGAACATTCTGGCCCAATTCTTGGCATTGTCTTCTCCGCCATTGCCTTCATAAGCAAGTCCGAAGTTACCTTCATTCAGTTTAGCGATGGCAGCAAAATTGGCATCGTAAGCATCTTTCCAACGAGATGCGTCATCGGCACGGTTAAAAAGTGGACTGGCATAAAGCAACAATGTACGCCCTTTTAGAGCAAGTGCTGCACCGGCGGTTATGCGTCCGTAATCCTGCCCTTCATTCTGCCAACGTGCAGGAAGATAGCTGGCTGCCAGTTCCAAGTCATCGCATATAAAATCTATACAAGCCTTAGTCGAGGAACGAGGAATGACCAGATTCTCACCATTACCATCACCTATCACCGGATTCTGGACGTGGTCTACAATGGGAACACCACCATACATTTTTACCAACAGATAATAACGCCATGCACGAAAAAAGTAAGCTTGTCCGAGTAACTGTTCTTTCTCTGTCTGCGAAAGAGTCGCACTTCCCGTCACACCTTCAATCACATTATTACATTCGCGGATACGTCCCCAAGGGCTTCTTTCACTGTTGATTACATAAAAATAATCGGGAACAGTCTGAATAGTAAGAGATGCCGTAGGATCATTGAAAATAGAGTAGTCTCCATATTCCTCCGTACATTTGGAAAAATCGTCATCAATACCCGCACTGGTTATATCGGTCAAAGCATTGGAACCTCCGGTAGAACTAGGCAATAAAGACTGATATAAAAAGTCCACACGACTTTTGGCTGTTTCATAATTTTCGTACACAACCGAAGCGTCATAGCTTCCATATACTTTCTTGTCTTTCAGAAAATCATCGCTGCATCCAGTAAAACAGATTAGCCCTGCCACCATCGATGCTGTCAAACATATTTTATTTATCTTTTCTTTCATAATCTTCTTTGATATTAGAATGAGACATTAACACCTAAAGTTACTTTACGCAAATTAGGATATCTTCCATAAGTGCCTCCCCATGTACTCCAAACACCATCAGGATAAGGATTGTAAAAGTTTAAAAGGTTCTGAGCAGTCAAATTCAGACGGCAACTGCTAATGCCGATCCGATTTGTCCATTCCTTCGGAAGGCTATAAGCAACTGTCAAATTACGTAATCGAACGCTGGCTGCGCTAACTTTCCAAAATGTAGAAGCCTGACCGTTTATGGCACTATATCTTAAGTTTGGATATTTAGCACTCCGGTTCATTGGCGCCACTACATTACCACCGGCATCCAATACATCTTCATACACATACATATCTTTCCACATGGCAGATACATTTTTATATTCCAGATCATCGTATTTTTCCTGACGTAAGTCTGTCTGTACAAGAGCATAAGCACCCCAGCTTGCACCAAATTGAGCACTGAATGAGAAGTTCTTATACGAAGCACCAAAATTAAAGGTCAATCCATAAGGATTATTAGCACGATTGGAAATCTTCACATAGTCATTCTGATCAATCACGCCATCTGCTTCACCATAAGTGCCATCGGCATTACGCTGACCACGTACATCACGATAGATCAACATACCCGGATGAATGTTATCTTTCGTATTTCCAAGATAAGAAGTGATCTTATTCACTGCGAAATACTCTTCGATATCCTGATAGGTGCGGAACATGCCAATACATTCGTATCCCCACACACCACGGTCGGAGCGTTCACCCCGAACAATGTCATCAAAACCGGGAGTAGCCTGGAATCCGGCTTCTTTAATCTTGTTATCACTGTAACCGGTAGTCATTTTTACCCAATAAGAAAAATCTTTACCGATTTTATCTTTCCAATTCAAAGTAAGTTCTAAACCATACGTATCAACTTCTCCAAAGTTCTCAGGAGTAGCCTGCGTACCTACAGTAGTCGGATAGAAAGAAGTACCCGTGAAAGTTGTGAACAACTCACGTCCCATATCATAGTAAGCATCTAATGTAATACCCAGTCTACTATCCAGCATCCTGACATCGATACCTAAATTGGTCTTGTAGGTTTTATCCCAATGTACATCTGCGTTGACCCCTCTTTGCGGCATTTGGAATGTTGCACCACTATAGGTATTGGTGGCTGTACCAAATATAGGACCTCCATCTGCATTTCGGCTATAAAGTTGTGTCCACAACCAAGGTTGTATATTATCTCTTCCCAAAATACCGAATGAACCACGAATTTTCAAGAAATCAATACCTAGTTTTTCTTTATTAAACCAGCTTTCTTCCGAGATAACCCAACCTGCTGACCATGAAGGGAACATTCCCCAGTAGTTACTAGGAGCAAATTTGGTAGATGCATCCGAACGAAGCAGGAACTCAAACAAATACTTGTCTGCATACGAGTAGTTCAGACGACCGATATAAGAGAGCATACCCGATTCCGTACGACCGAACGTAGTCGTTTGATCCGCACCGGTAGCTGTCGAATTAGATTGTCCATCGGTAAAGCTGAAAGGATCAGTTACAGTACCGGTCAGATATTCATATTCCGATTCTGCCTTTTCAATAGAAAACAATCCATTCACATTATGCAAACCAAACTGACGTGCGTAGCTGACTGTCAAGTTCATCTGGTAGTTATCCGTTTTATTCATCGCACGGCTCAATAAATTACCATTATCCAAAGTAAAAGTACCAAAATTGCTATCATCTATATTTATATCATCGCCAGTATAAAGGTGATTTCCACTGCCACCACGTTCCAGCAGCCTGTAGACATTCATTTTAGTACCGATATTATTACTCTTATTATTGATAATGCTCCTCGAATAAGAACCTTTCACTTTTAGCCCCTTCAACCATTTGCTCCAACCAAAATCATATTCCAATGAACCGTTTATGGACATATTATTTGTCTGATTTTGAGTATTGTCAGGAGAATCCTGAACTGCTCCAAAATGGAATAGTCGTACAGCACTTAAGCCCGAAGACACATTTTCCATACCTGTATATACAACAGGACGTCCACCTACATATCCGGGCACAAAAGGCAAATGTGTCATTAGAGAATTAAAATCAGCATCTGTCCCACCACTGGTTATACCATTACGTGAGTTATTCTGTTCACCCATGTCACCTGAGAACTGTAAGGAGGCTTTAATCCACTTACCGATATTAGCATTAACACCCGCACGGAAGTTCCAACGATCATAATCTAAACGTCCCATATTACCTTCTTGATTATAGTAAGATGCACCCGCAAAATAAGTAGCCTTCTCTGTACCGCCATTAATACTGAGACTGTGGCGTTGCGTCCAAGCCGCACTCCACTCATCATCCAGCAAATCGTAGTTCAGTCCTCTCATTGCTTCCAATTCGTCAGCCTGGAAATATTGCATTCTTCTATTATCCGATTCCGATTCACCGGTAGAAGTTCCAGCTCCACGTGCGGCATTATAAATACGTCCATAATCATAAGCACTTAGCATCTTAGGTTTTTTCAAAGCATCAGTAAAACCGAATTGCCCTGTATAAGATATGGAAGGTGTACCTACCTTACCGCGCTTGGTTTTCACCAATATGACACCGTAAGCCGCACGTGCCCCATATACAGCTGCCGAAGCATCTTTCAAAACCGTAATACTTTCTACTTCACTCACATCCAAATTATTAAATGCATCCTCTGTAGAAATAAAATCGTCAATTACATATAATGGGCTAGGATCTGCATCACCTCCACGCGTTGAATTGGGAGTAATGCTGGTATTGATATTACTTTGGCGTATTTGTAGACTTGGGGTACTACCCGGACGACCACCACCCGAATTTACATGCAAACCACTCATCATTCCGCTCAATGCATCACCTAAGTTACCCACCGAAAGATCTTTAATCTCATCCGGAGTAATGGTTTCAATCGCCCCCGTTATGTTTTTCATTTTTTGTGTACCATAACCTACAATAACCACCTCATCCAGATTAGCTACATCTTCTTTCAGTACAATCTTTGGATTATTCAAATCCGTTATTGTTTGAGAAACGTATCCTACAAATGAAACAGCCAATCTTCCCCCTTCCGGGACGGGAAGGCTAAATTTACCATCAATATCACTTATCGTGCCTACCGTAGAATCTACAATCTTAATTGCAGCCCCAATAATTGGGTCACCAAATTCGTCCACAACAACCCCGGTCACCGTACGTGCATTTTGGGCATAGACGATTTGCGCAAAGGCTTGTATAAAAAGCATACATAAGCCTAAAATGAAATATCTTTTACTCATAGTATTCTGTTATTGTTTATACATTGTATTCATTCTGTTGTCGGAAGCCAACGTGGATCTCCACAACGATTCGCAATATGCTCCGAGCTACTCAAAGTAAAATCACCGTTAGCAGCATTCACAAACTTTGGCTCTACCTTAATAGCTGTTCCCGAATGGTCTCGTCCATTCTCATCACTAGTATCATAATCAAGGAATCCTCCCGGAACAGCACTATAATAATAAGTATTATATCCAAGTGTATAATTTACATTACCATAATTTCCCGCATTACAGATCCGTCTGAAAACACCTTCAGTTCCTGTGGCCGAACTTACGACACAGTCTGCAAAAATAGTATTCTGAATTTCCAAAAAGAACACAGCACTATTACTGTTTATTACATTATTAAAGAAACGATTGTTAGTGCCAATTTGATAGAACGTACAATTACTCATTTTCCGAAGCGATGTACTCCAGCCAGATCCGCTAAAGTTTGACGGAGTACGTCCTCGCATCTGAACAAAATAGGCAGATCCGGGAACCGTATAATAAATAGTACTGTTTGAAAAGCTCAAATCTTTGATCCAACCTTGACCGTTGAATGCTATAAATATAGTACTTGCTGTATTAATGCTAACCAAGCAATCAGTAATAGACAATGACGACAAAGCATAACCATTATTACAGTAATATAATGGTACGGGAAGATCTTTTATAGTACAAGATTGGAAAACATAAGGCTGCTGCACTATACCGGCTTCTGTGCTATTGAACATAACGACACCTCTACTATTAGAAGTACTGTAAGTATCAGCATCAAAATCAAAATCTATAAACTTAATTTTTAGACCAGCTCCGCGATTTATAAAAGAAGCATTTCTTTTCATTGTCAGTTTGGCATGATTTACTTTGTCGCCACGAATAGTCAATGTAGTCGTTCCTAAATCAATATTACCATCCATTTCATATACACCACCTGCCACTAATTCATAAGCTATTTCTTCTTCTCCTTCTGCAAGAGGCTCAATCGGATTTGCCGTAAAATATTCGGTCAGATTAGTTCCTGTTGGTATTGTTTCACGTACTCGAACCAATGTATTATAAGTCATTTCCGTAGCTGCAACAGCATCAGCGTTATTATACTTCTGATTTCCTAATGCTCTGACTGCAACCTTATACTTTGTATCTTCAGTAATATCACGCGTAATCGTACATTTATCTACGACTTCATTCTCTTCGCCTATAACAACTGGATTGTCAGGATCATCAATATTATAAAATGTCACTTGGTACCCACCGGCTCCTAGCACTACCGGCCATTTAATTTCCAGAGACGTAATATCTACGTTTCTGGTAAAAGTCCAACCTTCAGTCGACGGTGATTCCAAGGTTACCCCCTGAACTTCCGATGAGAAGGTCCAATCATCCTTGTATCCATCGACACAAGAACTAAAAAGAAGTATAGCTGCCGCAAATGCCAAACTATCCCTTTTTACTCGCAAGAATAAATGTTTACTCTTCATAGATTAAATTTTAATTTATATAAAATGATATATTACATCATCAGACATCTATTCACATAAATAAAAAGACACAACTAAAAGAATCGTAATCTCTTAAAAAGAATAAAAAATAGAATCTGAAGTTTTTTCTCTTAGTTTTATTAAACTATATCATAATTCCCCTCCCTATCATTGTTGAAAATTTTCTTTTAAATATTTTATATTCCAATCATCGTTCTTCTCCACATCTTCACATCGTTTTAACTTCCACTTTAACCGATTCATATAAAGGACGAATGGATAAGATCATTGTAATCCACCAAAATTCTGCTGATTGATACCATAACGGAAACAGTGAATTAAATAAAAAACAAAATGGTTACAAGCATCCGAAATAAAGGATGAGAAAGCATCAATATCTCTATAGGATTAGGATTTGATTCGCATAGTGAAAAAAAAGTCCGAACTTTTTTAAGTTCGGACTTTTAATATAGTAAGAGGACATATAATGTTTGAAGTCCCTCCTACCTATTATCTCAATTACTATATTACTCTTGAAACACCTTTTTCAAATACTTTATATTCGTTCCATAATTCTTCTTCACGTTCCTCACATCATCCTTGTCCCGTGAGCGTTCCACAACCAGCCAGCCACTCCAGCCCATTTTGTCAAGCGTCTTTTTCACCTTATTCATATCCAGCCGCTCATTGAAAGGAAGAGTCACTCCATCTGTATCTGTACAGTGAATCTGGCAAATTCTATTTTTTCCAAGAATCTTGAGTTCCTTACATAGATCCCTTCCATTCTCTAATGCATTCTGAAATTTAAAATAGATCTTGATACCGGGAGAATTAATCTCTTTCAATAGTTTCACTTCTTCTCTTGCGTCCAATTGAGTTTCAATGCCAATTACGACTTCTTCCGAAACAGCCATATCCCCTACTTCCTTCAACCGTTTTATTAAAGCTGTCCGAAGTTCCGGAACATCCTGCCAGTCTGCTTTCACCCCACCCAAAGGGAGAAAAGCGACCTTGGCATCCATTACTTTCATTGCATCCAGACAATCCCGGACTAATTCTTTATAATTAGCACGATCTAAAAAGGACTGTCCATAAAAACCGGACATAGCAATGGAAGGAACCTCTAAATTATAGTTCTGAGCTGTTTCACGAAATAGCTGCTGGAAATGGGGCTCACGCAATTTGTTATCGAACATTTCTCTTTTACCGAGACTGCCCATATCCAACTCGACTCCATCTCCTTTCAACTCATGCACCAATTGGAACGAACCAATCTTCTGACGTTTCAATATCATCCAATCACATACGGCGATCTTGTAACGTTGTTCTTTTTGTTTCGATGCGGCAACAGCCAGCATTGGAAAACATTCTGCTACGATTAATATCCAAAGGATATGTTGAAATAATTTCTTTCTATTCATCATCTTAATTATACGCTGATCGTATAAAAGACGGATGAAAGGAAACTTTGTAATCGGCTACATTCCAAATATTTAATACTAAAATGGAAAAGGGGATATTTATAAAAATAAGATAATGACACTATATCAGGTAAATGGTGTCACTATACCACTGATATAGTGTCATTATCACAGGCATATAGTGACACTATCTTTTTGAAAGGATTATTCAGGTAAGATGTAAAAAAAATAGGCTGCCGAACCCTGAAAAGTTCGACAGCCTTGTCAACCCAAAAACGATACCTATGAAACACTGTGTGTTATTTCAAATCAAATATCAAGCGTTTACCATGAACAAGTTCATCGTGGGTAATGCGGTATTTATTGAACTTCTTACCATCCAATAACACCTTATTTATATAAAGAGTTTCCGATCCGGTACGATTACTCTCAATTACCAGCTCATTTTCCTTATACCATTTAGGATCCAAGCGGATCGTTACTTTATTAAATACCGGAGTAGTCAATGTATATTCCGGCAATCCCGGACAGTCGGGATAAAAACCTATCATATTGAAAATAGCCCATGCAGACATCGTACCTGTGTCATCATTTCCGGGGATACCGTCTGGTTTGGTCGTAAAGTACTTATCCAGCAGTCGCTGTGTCTCTTTCTGTGTACGCCATTCTTCACCTTTAAAGTAAGAGAACAGATGAGCGTAAGCAATATCTGGTTCGTTAGCCGGATCATATAGTCCTTCATCAAACACCATTTGCAGCTTATTGACAAAAGGTTTCTTTCCACCCATCAGTTTGGCCAATCCATATACATCATGTGGTACATAGAAAGTATAATTCCAAGAATTACCTTCGTGGAAACCGGGATTCGGTTCAAAGTTCTCTCCCTGCCTCGGATTGAATGGACTGTAGAAAGTTCCGTCCGGAAGAATAGGTCGGAATGTACCGAACTCCTTACTATAATAATGCTTATATCCCAAAGAGCGTTTATAGAACATTTCCGCATCTTTCTTCTTTCCTAAAGCATCCGCAAAACGGGAAAGGGCAAAGTCTGCGATATAATATTCCAGTGCATGAGATACGGAGTTATCATATTGTTCACGAAGCGGCACGTATCCTTTTGACATATAGTCATCATTGTCCGGACGCATCAGATTTTCCGCTCCGGGTAATGTAGCCGACTTGTACATTGCTTCATAAGCCAGATCTACGTCAAAGTCACGCAATCCTTTCATCCATGTATCCACAATCACCGGGATACTTGGATCACCTTCCATCGTAAGAGTCTCTCTTCCATACAATTCCCATTTAGGGAACCAACCATGTTCACGATACATATCGAGCATGGTACGTACCATTTCCATCTGACGTTCGGGATAAACCAAAGTCAAAAGCTGGTGTACGTTGCGATATGTATCCCACAGAGAGAATACAGTATATCGGGTACCTTTCGTTGTCAGTATCTGGTCGCTCTCCATAGCCGGGTATTCGCCATTTACATCCTGCAGGATGTTCGGATGAATCAGCAAATGATAAAGTGCCGTATAAAAAACTATTTTCTGCGCATCCGTTCCTCCTTCTACAGTGATACGTGACAAGTCATCGTTCCACTGCGCACAGGCATCGGAAAGCACCTGTTCAAAGTTTTTTCCCGACTGTTCTTTATCCAGATTTAAACGGGCATTCTCTATACTTACAAAGGAAACTCCCATCTGTACTTCGACCTGTTCTCCTTCTTCTGTTTCAAAAGTGAAGTAAGCGCCCACATCGTCACCTGCTATTTCTTTTCCATAGCGGGTATACAATTTATATTTGCCTTGGTCGCGATCCCATTCTGCTTCCACACCTGTCATCGGACGTTGCTTTTTCCAATATCCGGTTGTCGCAGGAACTTTATTCACTCTCATCACAAAATAGATAGGAAATACAGCTTGGGGATTATAACAGAAAGTACCCAATAGTTTCATTCCCTCTATTTCGCTGTCACTTACACGGCGAAGCATGGCTCCACTCTCATTGGTCAAGCCTTCGCCCAAATTCAGAAGTATATGACTCTTTCCTTTAGGAAATGTGAAACGGGCAATACCCGTACGAGGAGTAGCAGAGACTTCTGTCTTTACGTTATATTTCGTCAGATAATTGGAATAATAGCCGGGAGAAGCCTGTTCGTCCTTATACTTGCTCCCGTATTCCTTATAGTCTACATTCAGTTCTCCGGTAGTAGGCATCAGCAATAAAGAACCCAGTTCGGGACAACCGACACCACTTAGATTTACATGAGAATATCCTGTAAAGAAACAATTGGTATATTCATAAGGCGTGGACCACCAACGTGCATCTTTATCGTATGTATTATCGGCAGAACCCATCACATTAAAAGGTACTACGGACATCATTCCATTCGGACAAACAGCTCCGGGATTAGTGGTACCGAAATTTGTCGTTCCAATAAAAGGATCTACATAGTCTATCAACAGACTCTTTTCCTTATTCATAGGGGGGGCCTTACCCTCTCCCCCAAATACGGGGAGAAGGGTGAAAGCCAGTGTGCAAGTTAATAATATACGTCTCATATCCTTCTTAGATAATGCTCGTTCGTTTTGTAAAATCAATTATTTCCTGAATATAGCCGAAAGCCATTCCTACAACAGTATCTGCAGCTCCATAATAAACAGCTACACGCTCACCATCCTGCAATGCCGCACATGGGAATACCACATTGGGCACATCACCTTGAAGTTCATAAGGTGCAGCCGGACCTATCAGATATTCACGGGTACGATAAAGTACCTTTTCGGGATGATCCTTATCGAGTATCGCTGAACCCATTGCATAACGGAAACCGTTGCAAGTAGTGATAACACCATGATAGAAAAGCAACCAGCCTTCATCAGTAAGGAAAGGTACCGAACCCGCACCAATCTTGGTACATTGCCAGGCACTTTCAGGGAAAGGGGTCACTTTCATGACACAACGGTGTTCACCCCAGTATTTCATATCCGGACTGTAGCTGATATAAATATCACCGAACGGTGTATGTCCATTGTCGCTGGGGCGACTTAACATAGCATATTTGCCATCTATCTTTTGCGGGAAAAGTACTCCATTACGATTGAAAGGCAGGAAGGCATTCTCGCATTGGAAGAAATCTACAAAATCAAATGTATAGGCAATACCGATAGTAGGTCCATGATAGCCGTTACACCAAGTAATCCAATATCGGTCTTCAATCCATGTAACACGTGGGTCATATTTATATTCGGATTCGATCATTTCCGTGTTACCGGCTTTGAACTGAATCGGTTCATGACTAATATCCCAATGAATACCATCTTTACTGAATCCTGTAAAGATATTCATCTGTACAGCTTTGTTGTCACAACGGAATACGCCGGCGAATCCATCTTTGAAAGGTACGACAGCACTATTGAAAATACTATTGGATGAAGGAATATGATAGCGTCCGATGACCGGATTTTGCGAGTAACGCCACATGACATCTGTACATCCGACAGGACGTTCTTCCCAGGGAATTTGAATCTTATTCATAATAATTATTTATTTAGTAATTGGTTATCTATTATCACTCAAAAATAGCAATTTATTTTTTCTTTTTTGAATCATCATACGTAAAAGGTATAAAATAGGTCATCAAAAAAGCAGGAATTGTTGCGATCAGTACATAGATAAAGAAACTACGGTATCCCAGTAAATCACTAAAATAGCCGCTGATCATTCCCGGAAGCATAACTCCCAGATTCATGATTCCCGAAGCAAATGCATAATGTGACATCTGATGTTTGCCAGGAGCAATCTGCTGCATCATGAACAAGGTCAGTCCGACAAATCCGAAACCATAGCCGAAATACTCCATTGTGATACATGTTCCGATCAGATAAAGACTGGTCGGCTGGACTACAGCAAGGAAAGTATAAGCAAGGAAAGGAAGGTTGAACACGCAACAAAGCATGAATAAAGTTTTCTTCAATCCATATCTGGCCACAAATATTCCACCCAGCAATGAACCGATAACAAAGGCGGCAGAACCAAAGACGCCATTCAATGTTCCGATTTCTGTCAATGACAACCCCAGACCTCCGACCTCTCTGGAGGCACGCAGAAACAAAGGAGCAACCTTCATTATAAATCCTTCCGCCAATCGGTAGAGAATAATGAAGAAGATATAATATACTATATGTTTTTTAGTAAAAAAGTTCCCAATCACATTTACCAAATCCTGCATGATTTCTGAAGTAGTTTTTTTTCCGGTAGCAGGAACTTGTGTAGAAGGCAACATCTTTATATGATAAAGACCGAGCAATACCATTACTGCAGCAATTACGGCAAAAATAATCATCCACGCAGATGAATATGCACCCTTATTGGCATCTATCGAAGCTCCTTCTATTGCCCCGAAGTGTTCGGCCAACATACCTGCCAAAGCAACTAATCCACCATTGGCTACCAATTTTGCCACATTATAGAAAGCTCCCTGTACTCCAATATATTTAGCCTGATCCTCTTTATTCAGTTCCGCCATATATACACCATCGCAGGCGATATCATGTGTGGCTCCACTGAACGCAATCACCGCCATAGTGGAAATACTGATAGCAAAGAAATAATCAAAGAATAACGAAAAAGCTACTACTCCAAACAATATACCACTCAACAGTTCGGTTACCAGTACAAAAAACTTTTTGGTCCGATACATTTCAAGAAAAGGGCTCCATAAGAATTTGAGTGTCCAGGGCATCATGATAAGAGAAGTCCAAAACGTTATCTGAGTATCAGAAATACCCAAATCCTTAAACATGAATACGGAAACCAGATTGATAGCAATAAAGGGAAGTCCCATTGCAAAATAAGCGGTAGGTACCCAATAAATCGGGTTGATAGTTTTTCCTTGAGAAGCAGTTTTATTCTGTTGCATAGTTCAATAGTATATAGATGAAAGGGTCGTTTTTCTGACCCATCTATATATAATACAACTAAGAAGGGCAAACTACTAACGCTTGCCCCTACTTTTTTTTATTTTATTGTTACTTCGTCGATAAAGAACCACGAAGGATGCCCTACACCATAATGCCATTCGGGACATTCTTTCGTACCGGTGACCTCAACTTTCACATAACGGGCATGCACTGGCATTTCCGATTCAGTCTTCACTCCGCGGAACTCCACTTTCCCCGAACGGTTTTCCGGCATATCATGTGTTCCCCAATGTGTATAATTCTCTCCATCTTCAGAATAGGAATAAACCACCTTCAGAGGGAAAAGAATCCAGGCTCCGATCTGATGCAGGAAATCCGTCTCTATACTATGTATTTCTTTCTCTTTACCCAAATCTATAACAAAAGCACCGTCTGTTCCTTCCCAGCCAACCCAGCTTTCAACGAAAGTAGATCCTCCGAATAATCCGTCCACTAATGCCGTTTTTCCGATCTCTGCATATTTACCGGTAGGAGGAATAAGATAAGTAACCTTTGCTCCTATCGCAACGCTTTTTTCTGCACGGGGCATATATCTCTCCCGATACAACTGGCAATATTCCACAGGAGAATTGGAACGTTCATTCAATGTCGGTACATTAAATTCTTTCACCCGTTCTTCAAAAAGTGCCAATTTCGGACTGATCTCATTCATATCCGTACCAGTCTCAGTACGGGCAATTTCCAATTCCGAATACTGAATGGGCAAGCGGGCACGCTGTACACGCTTTAGGAATTTATTATCTTCAGCCACCGCTTTCTCTGCATCATCAAACAGTTGATTATAACGTCGCATCAGTTGTGGTTTCAGCATTCCGTATTTATGGGAAACAGGAGAATCATAAATCCACAATCTTTGTCCGCTGCCTATCAACGCTCCCTCCATCACCTTGATATACTGATAAAGGTATGGCGCAGCCTCTCCATAGTATCCATGCAGGAAATGCTGCATCAAAGAATCAACATTCGCTTCGGGGTTCCACATTAACTTAGATACCAGATAGGCACGTAACTCAGCGAAGTCTCCTCCCCTGCTTCCTGCAATCTGTGAGAAATGCATAGTGGCATGATTCTTTTTGAACAGACGAATATTATCCTGCAAGATATGAAAATTAGGGAACGGAGCCAGATAATTATCAAAATTAATGCCATAATCCCACACGAAAATATTATTAGTGATAGCGGACCAGCCTTCCATTGCTTTCACAAACTCTTTACCTGAAGCATTTTCCGTCAAAGTCACTTCACGGTCACAATCTATATCACAAAGCATGATATTCACATTCGGCAATGGCTTCACATGTTTCGGAGGATTCATCGTATACAGATAGGCAAGCGTGGAAAATTCCTTATCGGGAAAACGGGCAGCCAGCTTATTCAAAAAAGTAATGATACTTCCTGAGAGTGCTCCTTCATAATCATCTATCGCTTTGCAGGCATCACATGTACAATTGGTATAATTACCATCATTCTGACTCACAGACATAATATGCTTATCCGGATTTGCCTTAAAAATAGAATCAATCCGCTGAGCCACGATTTCAAAAACTTCCGGGTTACTCAGACACCATTGGCTTGCTTTCCCGGGATGGCGTTTGCCTTTAAAATAAGAATAATATTCCGGATGGTCTTTTCCATATACGGAAGCAGGAAGCAACTTATCAAAAGTATGCACCCAATAACCGGCAGCAAACACTTCGTTTGGCTCTTCCAGCCTGTTCCACCATTTATATATGGAGTCTGTACGAATAGCATAACATTGTGCCTGGCGGTAACGGAAAGCCGGATTATCTATTTTATCGATAAGCGGCAGTTCGATTGTCTTCGCAGGGTTAAAAGAGTATTCGTTTTCTCCCCAGTAATCCACTCCAAGATATTGTTCGAGTAAAGTTACAACTCCGTAGACTGTCCCATTCCCACTGCCTGAGATACGTAAGATTCTATCTTTCGTAGATAGGCTAAAACCGTCTTCTGTCACTCCAGCTGGGGTTTTGCTACTGATTATAATATCTCCCTTTTTTACATTCTGCCCTTTTACAATGGGAAATGTACAACCTGAAATTCTCTGAAGGAACAATTGAAATAAATTTGCTGATATTTGATTAATCTGGTCATTTTCTGATAGAATAATCCTGGATTTAGTTTTTCCATTATCAACTAAAACGACTTGTGCTGTTGCAGGAATATAACAACATGCTCCCAACAAACAAAGCAGCTGAAAAATAATACGGCGAATGATTCTCATAGCATTTCCTTTAATTAGTTTTTAGATAATACAATCCAAAAATATAAGATACTCAAGAAAAAAATCAGTTCTAAGTTTTATTAACAAAGAAAACTTAGAACTGATCACAACATGATATAAACAGCAAATAGCCCAAGCTCATTCAGTAATAAACTTGGGCCATTTTTTATTCAGTTTCAGTATAAATACCTACAGTATTAATATAAGGAGAATAATAAAGAGCTCCATGGAAAGTTACTCTTATATATTGCGCTTGTTTAGCCACAAGAAGAAGAATGTAACTTGTCTTATTTGCAAATCCTGAAGCTACACCAAGATCCTCATATTTCTCTCCATCATTACTTATCGCTATACTTGCACTTTTCGAAGAATAAAACCATTCATAGAAATGTAAAGCAATAGTTTTTATATTCTCTTGTTTTCCCAAATCGATATCAAGTATGCTGCCATCCGGAACATAATCATACAAGTCGCTAGATTGTCCATTCAAAGTAAAACTCCAACCCGAATGGTCATTTATTACAGAACCTACCGGTTTGTCTACACAAGATAAAAATCCGACAAGTGCTGTTTTATAAACAATATATATAACTTTATTCTCGCCTATATCTGCTCCTACTCCATCAACATTCGTGATTGTCACTGGAATAACATAGTTAGTACCCAGCTGCACAGAAGCCATATCATCCGAAAAACTCAAGGCAACACTCTCTTCCGGAGTTGTTTTTCCTTGTTTAATCATTATTGTCGATTGCTTCAAACTTGCACTAGTCAGTAAAGAATAATCTGTGCCATGCAATGCGTTATACGTTCCAACTAATGCCGGATTAATAGCAAGAGTAACTTTGGTGTCACCATCTGCGGCCCATGCCGATTTTAAGATACCGTCAAGCTTCCATTCACTGCTTAAATTTGTAAATCCTTGACTATACTGATACTCTAACAGATATTCTTTACTTGAAGTCAGTGTGACATGATTTGGTTTGTAAGTCGATTCAAATGTTAAGAATATCTTACTATTACTTTCACTCGCTGATACTCCTGTTCCATTAATAGAAGTTATAGCAATCGGGAGAATATAATTTTCCGATCCGTTCTTAAATTCTTCCATATTAGTATAATGCACTTTTAAAGTATCTGCAGAGATATATTCCCCTTGCTTTATATACAAAGTTGCATTTTCCAGTTCTGCATTTTGTAAAGCTACATAGCTCGTTCCATATTCACTGTTGTATGCATCTACCAATGACCTGTCAATAGCTAATTGGATGGTCAAATCTTGTGGTGCAGGTTTAGTACACCTGACAGGAGACAAAATATGTTCGGTGGCGATTTCTTTCAAAAAAGTTCCGTCTCCTTTATACTCTAAAGTAGCATTTGTTTCACTTGGTTTATAAATATAGACATAATTGATATCATACGGATCTGTTGCTTCGTCATCGTCACATGCTGTGACTAATGGCAATAACATAGCAAAAAATGTACTGTATAATATATATTTAAATAATGCTTTCATATCATACTGTTTTAAATTATTGAGCAAATGAATATGTTTCCCATGTCACCTTTTGACGGTTTTCGTTACCCAGGTTAGAATTGCCAATTTCCACATCATGACCATTACCGGTTACATCGTGTAGTATTGTAGCTCCTTCACCTTCATTCATTGGCAGATACAACAACAAATTCTTGTCTGTATAGTCAACTTCGGTATACATAGATTTCTTTATCTGATTAACTGTGCGTGTAACTTTCCAAAAACGAACCTGACACATTTCACAGAAATCCGGAAAATATTCTTCTCCTGAAGAAATCATCTGAAATTGATCAATATTCATCGGTTGTCCTATTGAAGAAGATAATGAGGCAACTACAGTACCATTTTGGTACAATAAAGTAGTACCGGATGCTGCATCATAACTCACTGCAAAATGATACCATTTTTGTGCTTCTAAACCTTTTCCCTTAGTTGGATCACCTGTATCAAATTGAGACCCCATCGTTTTTACTTGTAGGAAATTATTTTTATAGCTACCATTCTCGGAATAGATTAAGTCACCAAACCGTATATATAGTTCTGTCCCTGAACCTCCTGAGTTTATTATAGCCTGATTATTCTTAGTATATCCACCGTTCCCTGATTTAGAGGTGACTTTACTCCACCATTCCAATGTATAATTTGGCAAAGCTAACCCCCAAGCTCCTTCCGGGGCTGCATGCATACCATTATACCATGTTAATTTAGGAACAGCTTGTTTCAAAGGCTTCACAAGAACCAATAAAAAACTGGAAGAGGATTCCGACTTCTCAATACCTCCTTCCACATTCTTAATACTGATGGGAATTGCATATTGAGCACCGCCTTCAGCTTCAAAACTTTTAATATCAACATTCACAGGATCTGCACTTACAGAACCTGCTTCAATTGTCACTGATTCAGGAAATGATATATATTCTTTAGGAGGCATTTTATAATTAGTTTCATTCTTCTTATTATAAGCATCTAATACAGATTCGTCAATAAATAAATTAGCTTTTATTGTTTGATTAATAATATTCACCAAACGTACAGTTAACGAAGTACGCGTCGTACCCTCTGTCAATGTCAATTCTTTAGTTTTGGATGTAGACGCTTCATTTATATAGACTAAATTATCTATAACATCATACTTAGCATTTTCACATGCAGTATGGACCAGTGCCAGTACCCCAAATGCCATTATTTTAAGTAAAGATATTCTCTTCATTGTTTAACCCTTTCTTTTAGTTATTAATAGGAGGATTCTGTGCAGCAATAGCTGCACGCACTGTGGGATAATCAGGATTTCCAGGATAATCATACTCAATATGATAAGCCCCCATACCTGCATGTTCTATTCCACAAGCCGGATGATAGCTCTGTTGCTCGGTAAAGTAATGCTTATCCACTGCTCTTTCAAAAGTTGCAGTCACAATAGATTTCCCCATAGCTTCTTTAAAGACATTAGGGTGACTTCTACGTACAGCTTCAAAGAAAGAATCCAATCCAGAATGTCCTAGTTCATAGGTCTGCCAAGCTATATAATCAAGACTTAGAACTGTTTCCTCTGAAAGCACTTCATAAAAGCTCAACCAACCTGCACCACCAGGGATATCAGCAACCAACATTTTCCCCGTCTTATCAAACTCCTCACGTAAAGTCTTCATAAACGCATTGGGTACTGATGGCATACTGGAGTTCATTAAAGTCCCCCAATCCTCAATATCATAATCAAATCCATCGATATTATATTTGTTACATGTATCTACAATAGCAAGTGCATATTTCTTAGCAGCCTCAATGCAAGATTGCTCATCTTTAGGATCAAAGCCCCAAAACGCTTCCTTCACTGCATCATCGTTACCCCCCGGTGTGAGATTATCACCAATATCTCCTGCGCGCCAACAAAGCACTGCTCTGGAACCCTTAGCCTGAAAGTCTTTTAAATCAGCCTGTTGCTCAACCGTCAGATTTCCCCAACAGAGCCAAAGGCTCACAAAATCCGTACTGTCCGGTAATCCACATAAAGCATATTGCATGGAAGAACCTCCCTTACCTGCCCAGTTACCAAACCAGCCAAACATAATCTTATGTGGAGAGTTAAAATAATCCTTCAAATTATTTTCATAACCTTGCGTAGGAGGTTCATAATAATCTTTCGCCTCTATGTCGGTCCAATCACTACATGCGATATTTAAGAATCCCTGCGAAAAAAAGAGAGAAATTCCTATTCCGTATATTATTTTTTTCAATTTGCTCGTTTTCATAATAAAAATTATTTTAACGTTCTGATTTAATTTTTCTTAGCCCACCAAAGATCTGTGGCAGAGTTATCTGCACCACCTAACATTGATACAGCTGCTTTCACATTTGCATTATTCGTATTATATTCTGACTGAGGGAAAGGCAAACGACGCATACCACGCTGCACTGTCACCCCATCTGTATTCAGATTATTCACGATAGGGAATAGTTTAGGATAACCTGTACGACGAATGTCAGCCCACGTTTCCCAACCATTCGGAAAATTGGCAATCCACTTCTGAATCAAAATACGCTCCAAATTCTCTGTAACACTTGCTGATTCATTATATTTCGGAGTTACAGTTGACACTGCTGCTATATCCTTACCTGAATCCGAAGGATCACTGTAAGCAGCAGGAACCTTTTCACTTTTCAAATAATCGCCAATAGTAGCTTTACGTTCTTCCATAGACACTGTCACTCCTGTGTCATAAAGTTCTTTGGGAGTTCCTCCCATATTCCATTTATACATCAATGCAGCTTCTGCACGTAAAAAATAAGCTTCAGATGCAGACATAATGAGCAATTCATCATCTATACCAATATTCAGGCGGGAGAATTTTGTATAATTTGCCTGAGTTGTAGCACTTTGGTAAATACCATTTCGCACTCCTATTTGTCCTCCACCGATAGAAGCATCTGCTTCTGATGCATATTTAGCCAAACGAGGATCATTATAACCGCTTAAATATGAAGTGATATTAGCACTGATACGAATTTCATTCCATGAAGAAGTAACACGATAATATGGATTCATACCGTCATTATATTTACTATATGCAGCATCTGATGCAGATGTCATCACACCAATTACATCAGAAACAGCTTCTTCTGCTTTCTCCTTGGCAAGTGCTGGAGAAACACTAGAAATGCGCATTGCCATACGAAGCTTTAAAGAATTGGCAAATTTCACCCATTTGTTAAAATCTCCATTAAATACAAGATCGTATTCTGATAAAGAACTCATATCTTCATTACCTAACACTGCTACTTTAAAAGCGGAAATCGCTTCATCCAAATCATCAAACATGTGTTTATAAAGATCCTCCATATTGTCATATTCTACAGTAAAAGCAGTTCCTGTAATTTGAGAATAAGGAATCGGTCCATAACAATCACTAATTTTAAGTGAAGCTGCCACACGAAGAATCTGTGCCCATTGATAAGCCAATCCTTTGCCATCAGAAAGATCACGTATCTGGAAATATCCGGTATAAATCTGTGGCATAGTAGTATCAAACATATTTCCATACCACCCAACTCTTGGATTGTAAGTATAATAATTACCTCCATTACCCCATTGGGCGATACAAGTAATTTCTCCACCATATTCAGATCCAATCATCTGATCCAACATCTGTGAATTGTTCTGTTGTCCTTGTACTAATGCAGGAATCATGCTTTTAATCAATGATCCGGTGATTGCATTATCACCCAGCATTTGGTCAGGTTTAGGTCCAAAGGGATTTGTATTATACTCTTCAAATTTATCGGTACAACCTGTTCCTAGTGCTACTAACAAAGTATACACAGACAGTTTTGCAAACTTCTTTATTATCTTATTCTTTTTCATAATCTAAACTAGAATGTTAGTTTGACATTAAATCCGAGACTTCTCAAACTAGGTTGTTGAAAATAGTCAACCCCCTGATAGAAATTACTAGTGACAGAAGATGTACTTTCCGGATCATAAGGTGCTTTACAATAAATCATCCATAAATTCTTTCCTGTAAGCCCCAGTGTCATATTTACATGATTTTTGAACCATGTTTTAGGAAGTTGGTAGCTCAAGCTCAGTTCAGAAAGGCGAATATTCGTTGCACTATATGTATAATAAGTACCAACAGCGGTAGTTACTTTACTATAATATTCCTCAGCATCCACTTTACTGTCTCCAACCCATACACCGCCTGCCTGACGAGCAACTGCAGAACTTTCAGATACACCATATTTATCAATCATGGCTTGTGTATCCGATACAACTAATCCTCCAAAACGCCCGGTGAATGCAAATCCAAGATTCCATCCCTTCCAAGCAACACTACCATTCCATCCCAAATAATATTTAGGAAGAATAGAGCCAACCTTGCGGTATTCCGTATTTTCAATAGCCAAACTTCCATTAGAGGGGTCTTTCCAAATATATCCATTAGGAGACTGACGCAAACGCTGATTGATATAAATATCTCCCATTGATCCGTTTTCATAGAGTCTTAAAGTCGGACCACCACTAGTTCCCAATGTTCCTTTTGAGTAATACTCCATTTCGATAGCTTCGCCGGTTTCCGGATTGATGGCACCATTCGCTAAACTAACGATCTTGTTTTGATTAAGAGTGTAAGTGAAATTTGTAGATACCTTCACTTTATCAAATGTATCAGAATATCCTAAAGCCAGCTCAATACCCTGATTCTGAATATTACCAGTCTGCACAATATTATTCTTATATCCAGATGAAGCCGATGCATCAACATAGAATGTCTGATTGAAGGTATTAGAACGATAGAAGGTCATATCTAAATTAATACGGTTGCCAAGGAATTTAGCATTGACGCCTAGTTCCCATGATTTTGTATTTTCTGGTTTCAGATTAGTATTATAATGACTTGCAGGATATTCATATGTATTTGTTTGCTCATTATAAGTATATTGCATTTGGGTAAGGTATCGATTAGGGGAAGAAGCGACCTCCGCCCACGAACCACGAACTTTCAAATAAGAAATAGCTTTTGGTAGCTTTACAGATTCACTAACAAGCCATGACAGACCAACAGACGGATAAAAGTAGGAACCTTTGCTGGTAAAAGCTAATTGAGATGCCCAGTCATTACGCCCAGTGACAGTCAAATACAATTGATGATTCCATCCTAATTCTGCACTTGCAAAAACACTTTGTACTTGATCATGCCATTTTGATTCATTACGCTTGGAAGTATTGACATTAATATTGCCATAATGGAAGAAATTAGGAATTTGCTCCAATCCTCCTTTTAGATACATAGCATCTTCCTGAATATCATTAATAGAAGCACCAACAGTTGCATTCAATGAAAGTTTGTCATCAAAGAAATTCTTATTTATGCTAGCCATTACATCAGCATAAACAGACCGATCATTTTGTTTAGTATGTCCATAATAACCTTTAGAACTACTTTCTGTAAAAGTACCTCGTGTACTAGCATAATACTTTTCATAACTATCGCTATCTGAATTATCCACACGTACTCGCCCTGTTACATTCACCCAATCTGTTATATCCCATTTCAGACTAGCATTAAACATATAACGACGTTTAGAAAGCTCATTCTGCATTCGATTCATAATCCAATATGGGTTTTGCATATCCAAATCAGTACCAAATATAGATTCCGGCCAATATTGTACCATAAGGTTTCGAGCCTCACTATAGCGTTCATACATCTGTACTTCCTGAAAGTTTTCACCTCGTGGAAAAAGATAAAGAGATACCAAGGGATTAAAATATTGTCCACTACCTACCATATTCTTATTATTTTGAATAATATATTGAGCTCCCAAATCAAGACTCAACTTATTATCACAGAATTTAGCGGTATTACGAATAGAGAAATTATAGCGGTTATAAGCATTATTAGGTAAGATACCTGTAGAGTTTGTAGTAGAGACAGATGCGTAAGTTTGATTTTGTTCAGTACCAGTGGTCAACGTGAAACCATTCATCTCCGTCATTCCCGTATTGAAGAAGTCAGATGGATCAAAGTTGCTAGGAGTATCCATCAAGCTCCCCCAACTGCCTAACTCTCCTTCACGATTACCATAAATATTCTGAAACTTCGGCATCATCATCGGAGATGAAAAACTTGTACTATTACTATAAGAAATTTGCACTTTTCCTACAGTACCTTTTTTAGTAGTGATAAGAATAACTCCATTAGAAGCATCCGAACCATACAAGGCTGCAGCGGAAGGTCCTGTTAAAATTGTCATGCTCTCAATATCTTCAGGATTAATATCAGCTACGCTATTAGATCCTGGCTGTTTGTTCATCGTACCTCCAGCATTATCTCCTGAATTTACATTAAACATTGGAATACCATCAATAACATAAAGTGCATTATCATTTTTCTCCAAAGACTTTGTACCACGCATAACTACACGAGCCGCAGCCCCAGCACCGGCTGAAGAAGCATTTATTGTTACGCCAGCTACTTTTCCTGATAAAGCATTAATAAAGTTAGCATCCTTTATATTAGTCAATTCATCTCCCTTTACTTGCTGTACATTATAACTCAACGCTTTTTGTTCACGTTTGATACCCAACGCAGTAACTACTACTTCGTCCAAGGTTTGCGTGTCTTCACCCATTGTGACTTTTAGGGGTTGG